>JBEKXG010000295.1:0-6434 GCA_049512295.1 Syntrophobacteraceae bacterium | reverse complement strand
CTCAGGCGGAAGTTCCTTCACGGGAAAGCCCTCCGCGCGGGCCTGCGCCGCCCATCCCAGGACAATGAGAAAGAGCAGCGAAAGCCTGATTATTTTCATTTTCTCCATGCGCCACACTTCCTTTCAAGGACACGTTGTTACCGGATTGCAGCAATAGTCGTCCGGTGCAAGCCAACCCTCATGTTTTCCGATCTTCACCTGCAGCCAATCCCCCTTGCATCCTGCGAGCCGGGCTTCTGTTTCTTCATATTTCAGCTTTGAGGTCAGCGCCACCTGCACCAGGTAGCTTACCACCACTGCCAGCGCGGCCGGAACAAGCAGATGATAGCCCCCTGTTATCTCGGTGACCATCAGCAGGGTGGCGATAGGAATTCTCCCTGCTCCCGCGAGCACCGCCGCCATCCCGACCACGACGAAGAACGCAACCGGTTGACCGAACAATCCTGCAAACCCGCCCCCGAGCATCGCCCCGATATACATGCTCGGTGCAAATACGCCGCCTGAACCACCGGATGAAATGGTCAGGGCAACTGCGGCCATCTTGGCAAAAACCAAAATGAAAAGAAGGCTGAGAACGATTTTTCCGTCGATTGCTTCCTGGATCCACCCGTAGCCGCCGCCCAGCACCTGCGGGAGTGCCAGCGCCATCAGCCCCACGCCCAACCCGCCGATGGCGGGTTTGAAATGCGGTGGGACCGGGATGGCATGAAACAAATCACGCACCCGGTGCAGGACATTTGGCAGAATGGCAGCCGCCAGGCCGGCCGTAACACCAAGCAGAGCATACCAGGGATACTCGGACAGGCCCGGGATCGGAATGTTTCCCGGCACCTGGAACAGGGGCTGAAACCCGGCAAAAAGCCCGTTCACGGCGTAGGCGACCACCGATCCCAGCATCGTGTACAGCAGGGCGGCCCCTTCAAACTCCATATCGCCATGCAGGACTTCGATCGAGAACAATGACATTCCGATGGGGGACCGAAAGATCGCCGAAAGGTCCGATGACATGCCGATCAGCACGAGCAGCCGGCGCTCTTCCTCCGTTCGTTTGGTTAAGGTGGCGTAGATCGAGGCGACGCCGGCGCTGATAATCGCGGTCGGGCCTTCGCGGCCTGCGGAGCCTCCGGACCCGATCGTGATGGCTGAAGCCACCATCTTCAAGGGGGCGAACCTGGCCCGGATGAACCCGCCCATCCGGTGGAAGGCCTTCACGGCCGCGTCAGATCCGTCGCCCTCCGCTTCCGGCGCCAGGCTGTAGACCAGGACCCCTGAAATCAGGCCTCCCAGCGTTGTCACCAAAGGTATGAGCCACAGTCCATGCGGTCCGGTGATCTCGGTTAAGACCCCCCCGTCGACGGCCACGCCCGGCGGCTCGAAGCCAGCCATTCGGGTGAGGAACAACCAATTGGCGGCTCGCAACAGCCGGAGAAATAACTGGGCGCTCAAGCCCCCTACCACCCCCAACAACAAACAGTCCAGGATCAAACGAATTTGTCTCCCCATCGCGAGTCAGCGCCCTTCCCTGTCTGAACGACTCCGCACCGCTCCAGGCGAACGTCCCCCATGCCGTTCTCTTTATACCTTTTCGACGGGCAAGCCGCAAGTCGGCACAGAGGCGGGGGACAAGACTCCCCTCTACGACTTCATATTATGAAGTATAATATTTCAATATGTTCATTTTATGATTGGTATCACTTCTAAAAATGAAGTATAATGTACCCCGACTTGTTCTGAGCCGCCTGGGCCGAAAGAGTGAGCGGTACCGTATTTCATACACCTCAGGGACACCCTTGAAACCATGAAATACCGTAGGGTGGGTGGAGCGAAGCGAAACCCAGCAGCAACTTTTTGAAAGAATTGAAGACTGATTTTTCCCGCCATCCCCACTCAGTCTTCAGTCAGATCACCCTTTACTGATTCGGAGGTTCAAGAAAATGCCGTTCAAAAAAGGACAATCCGGCAACCCTAACGGGAAGAACAAAGGGACCAGAAACAGGACCACGATCATTGCACGGAACCTGCTCGAAGGGGAGGCCGAAGCTCTCGGCAGAAAAGTGGTCCAGTTGGCCCTGGAGGGCGATTTGGCATGCCTTCGGATTTGCCTCGAACGCCTCGTTCCTCCGAAAAAAGACGTCCCGATGGAGATCGATCTCCCTGAGATCGGCGCCATAGCCGACATTCCAAAACTCTTTGCGGTTCTGACGGCAAAGCTCCGCGAAGGGATCACCCCTACCGAGGCCAGGACCGTAATCGGTTTAGCCGAAGGTGTTCGCAAGGCGCTTGAAGTGGCGGAATTGGAGCGGCGCATCAGCGCCCTGGAAGAAAGAGCGAAATCCCGGCGCGTGTAATACGAAGTTGCGTTCAAGTGAGTACCACAAGATATTGGAAAGCGTGGAGAGCAATTGTCCCCCGAATCCCCACAACTCCTTCCGCCTGGCGGAGCCTGGAGATCGATGTGGCGCTGCGGTGGTGCCCAGCGTGGCGCTGGACAAGCGCCGCAGGCGCCGTGCGTTTGGCCTCACGGGCTTGCGCGTGAGTGCCGAAATCCCGGGGGGCGCGGGGGAAACGGTCCCCCGCTCTTTTCAATTACTTCAATCTTGAACGCAACTTAGCATAAGATGCCGGTAAGATGTGCGGCAAGGCGGCCAGCCGGGGCGTTTGCCGCGGCATTGCGCAAAAGGAAGGGAGCAATGAAGGGGAAATTACATCTCCCAATTAAATCAATGCCTTACTGGATTGGCCATTGCATTTCCCCTGCATTTGCAATAGAAGCTCCTTAAAGCTGGGAAACCCGGATGTCGTTGAGGGAAGGCACTGAGAGAAAGGGAGGTCCCCGATGAGCGGAGCAGGAGAGAAGGGGCGTCCCGGGAGCGGAGAAGTCGTGCGGCCGTACCGTAATCCGCTCCTGACAGTGGATATCATCATCGAGGTCCCCGGAGAGGGCATTATTTTGATCGAGCGCAGGAACCCGCCTTTTGGCTGGGCCATTCCCGGCGGGTTCGTGGATTACGGCGAGACGCTGGAGGCCGCGGCGATCAGGGAGGCTGGAGAGGAAACGGGAATGGAACTCGTGAACCTGAGGCAGTTTCATGCATATTCCGACCCGAAAAGAGACCCTCGAGGACACACGGTGAGCGTTGTTTTCACGGCAATTGGAAGAGGTGTCCCGCAGGCGGCCGATGATGCGAAAAACCTGCAAATATTCCCGCTCGACAGGCTGCCGGACAATCTGGCGTTCGATCACGCTTTGATTCTGTCAGACTATTCTGAATCGCTTGAAAGCCTGATATAATTTCCGGGGATCAAGCGCCGCGAATTGCAACACTCTCTGGAAAGATAATCGGATGAATTCAATGGAAGAGCTTCATAATTTGGCTCCCGGGCAGGTCGCGCCTGCAAGGGTCGGCATTTATGACAGGGGCGGCAAAAAGCACGAACTGACTCAGTGGGTGATCCGCGAAACCCCGGTCACCCTGTATCTGAACGGCCGGGAGATGGTGACGCTTTTGTGCGCGGGGCATCATCTTGACGAGCTTGCCGCCGGGTTTTTCTACGCCGAAGGATTCCTCAGCTCTCCGGAAGACATTCTGGGCATTGACATAGACGATGGAGCCGGGAAGGTGAACCTTTCGGCCAGGGTAGAAGCCTCGATTACCGAACGGTTGTGGCAGAAGCGCACGATTTCTTCCGGGTGCGCTAAAGGCTCTCTTTTCTATTTTTCTCTCGACGCGCTCTTGAGCAAACCGGTCGAAAGCGATATTCGAATTACTCCGGGCCAGGTACTCGACCGGGTGGAGGATTTGAACCGCCTGAGCGAAACATACCGCCGCACCCACGGCGTTCACAACACGGTCCTGGCAGACCCGGACAGGGCTATCCTTTTCCGCGACGACATAGGCCGTCACAACGCGGTGGACATGATAGTGGGTCATGTCTTCCTGCATGGAATCCCGCTTCGGGACAAAATGTTAATCACGACCGGCAGGTTGACGTCCGAAATGTTGATAAAGGCCGCCAAAGTGAACATACCCGTCGTCGTCAGCCGCAATACGCCCACCAGCCTCGCGGTCGAGCTCGCGAATTCGCTGGGGGTCACTCTCATCGGGCATGCTCGAGCGGGCAAATTCACGGTCTATAACGGACAGGAAAGAATAGATGTCGGTCTATCTGGATAACGCCGCAACCAGTTTTCCCAAACCGAAGGCAGTGATCGAGGCGGCCGGAAGGGCGTTGGAGGACGTTGGGGCTTCCCCCGGCAGGGGAGCGCACAGACATGCCAGGGAGGCCATGGCCATTGTCGCCGATTGCAGGCGAAAGGCGGCCTTAATGCTCGGGATTAAGGACCCGGACCGGGTGGTCTTCACGAAAAATGCAACCGAGAGCATCAATCTTGTCCTGAAAGGCTGGCTAAGGCCGGGAGACCGGGTCCTCTATTCCGCGATGGAGCACAACTCGGTGGTCCGTCCGTTGAGGACGCTCGCATCCCGGGGCGTGAATATTGAAATAATTCCGTGCAGCACAGGCGGGGCCCTGGACCTTGGGATTTTCAGGCGGATGCTTCGCTCCGATGTCAGGCTGGTTGTACTGGTGCACGTGTCGAATGTGAACGGAGCACTGATGCCGGTTGCCGAAGTTGCTGAAGCGTGCGCTCGGGCAAGAGTGCCCCTGTTTTTGGACGCAGCGCAAAGCGCCGGGGTGCAGCCTATTCAGGCAGAAGATCTGGGGATTGGAATGCTCGCCTGCTCCGGACACAAAGCATTGCTTGGACCCGCCGGGGTCGGGATTCTCTACGTCAGGCCGGACCTCGATGTGCTGCCTCTTATGGTAGGCGGCACCGGCAGCCGCTCCGAGGAGCTGGAACAGCCCGAATTCTGCCCCGACCGGTACGAGAGCGGAACGCCCAACCTGCCGGGCCTGGCCGGGCTGTGCGCAGGAATAGGCCACATCCTGGAAACGGGATTGAGCCATATCCGGAATCATGAAATCGGACTTGCCCGGAACCTTGAAAATGAGTTATCGGAAATTCCCGGAGTGCGGGTGTTCGAACCTGAAATGCGCGGATCGGGGGCGGTGTCTTTTGTGGTGGAAGGGATGAATCCGGCCGATACGGGTTCCATCCTCGACCAGGCGTTCGACATCGCGGTAAGGACCGGCCTCCATTGCGCTCCGCTCGCCCACCGGACACTCGGGACTTTTCCGGAAGGAACCGTCAGGGTTTCGCCGGGATTCTCGACAACTATCGAAAACGTCGAGTATTTTTTGAACGGACTTCGCTGGATCGTTACGAAGCGAGGATAGATAACTATGATTCGCAAGGCCAGGATAGCCGATGTAATCGAGATTCACAAAATGCTGTGGCATTTTGCCGAGACTGGGAAACTTCTGGCCCGTTCCCTGAGCGAGCTTTATACGACGGTGCGTGACATGGTGGTCTTCGAAGATGAATACGGGTGTGTTGCAGGATGCTGCACTCTGCACATCGTCTCGGAAGATCTTGCCGAAATTCGCTCCCTGGCCGTTCTCGAATCCCATCAGCACCGGGGGATAGGGCGCGGTCTGGTGGAGGCATGCATGTCGGAAGCAAAGCAACTCGGGATCGGCAGAATTTTTACTCTGACCGACGAGGTGGGTTTTTTCGAGCGTTTGGGCTTTCAACTGGTGGACAAGGACGTATTACCTCATAAGGTGTGGTGGGACTGCAGCAAGTGCCCGAAGCATCCCGACTACTGCGACGAATCCGCCCTGGTATTGGACCTCCCGGGATAAAAATCCGGCGCGGAGATGGCGGGAAGGTGTGACGGTAATGATTGACGCGGTGATAGGGAGACGCGGTGACGCGGAGACTAAATTGATGGCAGTAAAGCTCCATCCTGATTATAATTTACCGTTGAGGCACCTCCGGAGTGCCTTTCTCATCATTTGTCATTCTTTTTTCTGCTCACCGCTCACTGCTCGCTCTTCGCTGCTTACTGATTTTCTTCATCCGGTTCGGAGGGATTGTTAAATGATAGGTGGTGTTCTCAAGAAGATATTCGGAAGCCAGAATGAGCGCAACCTTAAGAAGATTGCGCCCATTGTGGATGAAATCAACAGCTTTGAGCCCGAAATTCGGAAATCGAGCGACGACCGGCTCAAAGGCAAGACCGCCGAATTCAAGCAGCGCCTGGCAAACGGGGAGGAACTCGACGATCTTCTTCCCGAAGCTTTCGCGGTGGTCCGGGAGGCTTCCGCCCGCGCTCTGGGGATGCGCCCCTTCGACGTCCAGATGATAGGGGGCATTGTCCTCCACCAGGGCCAAATCTCCGAAATGAAGACCGGTGAAGGCAAGACCCTGGTGGCGACCATGCCGATCTACCTCAACGCACTGAGCGGCAAAGGGGTCCACCTGGTAACTGTAAACGATTATCTCGCCAGGCGCGACAGCGAGTGGATGG
>JBEKXG010000294.1:0-6442 GCA_049512295.1 Syntrophobacteraceae bacterium | reverse complement strand
GTGCATTCAACGCACCCACATCATTCTGGAGATCTTGATGTTTCGTTCGGAGACTAGCCAAATAGCCGCCAATTCTCTCCGCCTCAACCCCAGCTTGCCGGGCTTGCTGAGTTTTTTTCTCTACCTCCTCTTGAGCGAATCTGAAGACCGGTTTTAGTTCTTCGATCTTGTTCTCGAGGCGTTCCACAGAATGTTCGAGAGCAATTTGCTCATGGCGCAGTGTGTCGATAATCACCTCTGACTCGGATTTTTCCTTGCGGGCTCGGGTCAATTCGCGCTCGATATTCTCGAACTCAGCACGGACCTGTGTTGCTTCGCTCTTAAAGCGGTTAGATTCGGTACGTGCTGATTCAGCGGCGGTTCGGAGATCTTCGACGGCTCGCTCTAAAGAGATCTTCTCATTAGAAAGGCCGTTAAGCTTGATTTCTAATTCAGCTAAGTTGCGGATTGTCTGTTGGGCTTCATCAAGGCGGGATCTAAGTTCAGCCAGCCTGGACTCTAATGCTTGAGCTTCGGCCTTCTTTGCGTCCAGATCCCCTATTTCCCGCTGCATTCTCTCAAGTGATTGACCAAGATTATGTCGCTGGTTTTCCAGCTCTCCCACCTCATTGCGCAGTGTTTGGTTCTCTTGATTCTTACCGGCGCATTGCTGTTCGAGATCTGCCAACACGGCCCGGAGGCGTTCCTGGTCTTCTCGTTCAGCTCCCAGCCTGTCCAATTCGCCTTTCTGATCGTCTATCCAAAGTCTCAGGGCTTCGATATCTTTCTCCAGGATTGCCTTTCTTGCATCTAATGAAGCAACACTGGAGCCGGTTCCCGCTAATTCTGTAGCCCACTTTCGCCAATAAATGTAAAATCCAAAGGCGGCTAATAGGATCAAAATCGTCGTTGCTCCAGCCAGAATCCAAAGGCTGGTGGGAATGTAAGGCACGCTTACGGCGTCCATTTTAATTTCCTCTCTTAATCAAATTCATCTGCGACAATGTTTATTTCTCTTTGTCTCCCGTGGACTCTGGCTTGATACGCTGTTCAGAAGCCTTGATAATCTGATCTAAAGCCTGCAATCTTGAGGCAAGCTCGTCCTTCAATGTGATCAATTCATTCGCCAAATCGGTACGAGCCTTCGCTAGATCAGCGCTCGTCTTTGAAAGGACTTCAGCTGACTGCCCAATTTCTTCTGAAGTTTTGGCGAATCTGGCCGAGGAGTTCTCCATAGTGGTCAGTTTGTTCTGGAGAGAACTGATTTGTTCTTGGAGGGAGCTGAGCGCCTTACCAAGATTATCTTCCCCGCTTTCTAACAAGGAGACATTTTTTTTGACACCTGAGGTTAGGCCATCAACAGCTTGGGATAGTCGCGATGTTTCGAGAGTTGCCGCCTTCTCAATCTGGCCTACCGTTCCACTCAATGTCGCGTTGGCAGTCTGTAGGTTTCCTGCTGATTGCTGAGCTGAAGTGACAGTATTCTGCAACCCTTTCACCGTGGTCGAAAGATTTGCTGAATCGGAGGATATGCCCTTGATCTGTTGTGAAAAACTCTGTGTATCCTTCTGGATGCTACCAACTGTTTGACTCAGTGTCTGAGTTTGATTTTTCCAATTCTCGATGGTTTTACTCGTATCCTTACCAGACGATTCCAGATTGTTTGCAATAATTGTGAACCTGTCCGAAAGAGATTGGAGTGAAGCCTTATCATCGGTCATTTGTTTGAGAACCAACTCTTTGTTCTGTTTTTGCTGTTCAAGGCCAGATACATTTGCCTGAAGCTTCGATATCTCTTGTTGTAGCTGGTCCCTTTGTGTTGTCAGCGCCTTTTCCGTCTTGCCGAGTTCTCCTACTTTTTGGGCAAGGTTTTGCAATTCAGGCCGCGCTGTTTGAATCTCGCTCTGGAGGGTTGTTAACGTATCACGTGCCGCCTTTACTGCCTCTTGAGCCTCATTGTTTGAGACCTTGGTTTTGTCCAGTTCTGAACGTGCGACATCCCTTTGAGTCGTGATGCTGCCAAGTATGGCCCGAGAGCTTTGGACTTTGCCTTCAACTTCACTGAGTTCGCGGATTAGGCCCTGACGCCTATCCTCGAGACCGGGAAGTTCCCTCAGAATTTCTGCGTATGCAAGGCGATCTCGTTCGAGGAGACGACGCTCTAAGTCCAAACGCGAGCGCTCATGCTCCAAATTCACAATTTTCCATCCTGATATTAATGTCATCAAAACTACCGCGAAGACCGCTGTACCCATCAGCGCAACAGATGGGAAAGACAGACCATTAATCTTTTTTTTAACAGTTGGCGCTTCAAGTTTTGACTGGTCGATATTCGGCGAATGCGTTATCTCACTCATGTTTTCTCCATGCTTTCATAATATCTTCTACGCAGGCGCTCATTTCCTCTCGAAGCCGGTAGGTCCAAAAGCGCATTACTTTCCAGCCCATCCCTTGAAGCTGAATGTCACGCCATAAATCATCCATCTTGCGTGTCCCGTCCGGGTTACGGTGGCAGTCACCGTCAACCTCGATATCGATTTTTATCGTCCAATCCCCTTCACGGACCAGTGCTAAATCTAACCGCCTCCAGGAAACTGGGAATTGAGCCCGAGGTTCAAGCCCATTTTTCAATAGAGCCCGGTAAAGCTTCTCTTCCCAAGGAGATTCATGGGGGTGCCACGGCCCTTGCTGAGGTGTCCCTGGTTGCGATTTTTGTAGTGTGGCAAGCTGTTCTATATGTCGAATACCGCATTTTCTTGCCCACTCGCGGTTGCCTACTACGTGAAGAACAGCTCTGGCACGACTAGCGGCCACATTGAAGAGGTTTCCGGTTTCCCGGAGAAACGAGAGAGAGCCTGCAGGCATATCTGGGCCAGCGCATAGGCTGAAGACCATGACGTCCCGCTGATCCCCTTGAAATCCGTGTGCAGTATCTACATTGACTTCCGACCGAACAAGAGCGTCGTAAAGCTGTGAGTCGCTTTCAAAAAGAGCGTCCTTCAATCGATTTGCCTGCTGACGAAACGGGGTAACTACACCAACAGTTCCAAGAAAGTTGTTCTCGAGTAATAGGGTTCTCATACTATGTAAAACTGCATCTATCTCTTCGCGACAGGTGCAACCGCTGCCACCTCCACTCTGAATTTCGCCCTTTACCTCTGTCCAATGAATCCCCTTGGCCATACCTTGCGGCCGTATCAGTCGGGTTTCGTTAGTTGCTACCCTCAATCTGCCGCCATAGAAGGTGCGGCTTGAATAGTTGGCAATATCTGCGACGCTGCGGTAAGTTTCACTTAGGAAAACTGGCTCAACACCATTCGTACCTGCAAATAGATCGTAGAGAGAGCTTGCGGTGTATGCAAACCTGACATCCTCAACTCGTTTGAGTCCTACCTGTCTTCTGAGCAAGGTGTCCCTGGCCGTGGTGAGCCTGGAAACGTAAGAGAGCTGAAGAGGGTCGCCCACAACCGCCGCCCTGCGAGCACGAAACAAAATAGGAATGGCGGAGGGAATATCGGATTGGCTTGCTTCATCCACAACAGCCAGATCAAATAGCCCGGGTACCAAGGGAATTCGCGAGCCTGCTGATAGATTAGTCACAGCCCAGCAAGGAAATGCCTTCAGGATTTGAGGTGCCCGCTCCTCTATAACCCGGATTGTTTCTTGACGGATTACAGTCTCGTCGAGCCCAGTCCTCATCGCGTTCAATGCAGCGCGAAGGCCGTCCAATTGTTCACGGTTCAATCCCTGTTCAAGGTTGGAGCGACTATCGAGATCAAATGGAACTGCCCGGAGAGATACCTCCTGGATGCGATGAGAGAGATCAGACACGGTGGTGGCCAGGAATTCAAGCTGCGGGAGTTCGCTTAATATGTGCTCAAAAGGTTTACAATTGGTTTGTAGCCGAGCATATTCCGATGCCCGTTCCAACTCCGACAGTTTTGGAAGAAGGCCCTTTAGCGAAGATGGTCCCAGTAACGCTGGTAGTTTTGGCGAGCCCGGGATCATACGTAAACTACGGCGGGCGAATCGATACCAAGGAAGGATTGTCCAAATGCTGAGCGAGACCAGGAGCTTATTAATAAATGAATCATCTATGAGCCGCAGGTGAAGTGCATGCGTTTTCCGTATTACCTTCTGAACAGCCCTCAACGGGAATAATTCCGGTTTGGCATCGAGAAAACTGGCCATGTCTTCAGCTAGATCGCGTGCAAGGAAACTTTTACGCTCTTCGATCTCTCCTAACGACGCTCCGGCTTCGGCGACCTTGCTCGCCAAGGTTGCGTTCCTGCCTCTTTCCTCAAGTAACGCAGTCAATTCCTCATGGGCGCGCTCCAAGCGTTCGCGTGCTTCTGGTTGAGGTTGTGCGGCCAGCATGTCTCGTATAGCATGAGAAAAGGTATAGTTAAGATTAGGATCGTCTTTAGAATTAGTTCGCACAATGAGTGGGCGACCTTCAGGGCAAGAAGGGTGATTAATAACGGCGTCAATTGCTTTGTGATTTCGGCTTGAAAAGAGAACGGTCTGGCCGCCAAGACGGGCATTAGCTATTGTGCTGCTTACGACCTGGGTCTTACCCGCACCTGGAGGGCCGGTAATTACACTCACATCCCGAAGAAGGAGGGATGCTACCGCCTGCCGTTGTTCTCCGTTTAGTGGAGTTACATCAGCAACAACCCTCTCGTGAAGGAGTCCCCCTGACCTAACCTGCTCCCTGTCGGACAAAAAAAAGTGACGTAGCGCTGTTTGCTCAAGCATCTCATCAGACGCTCCCTCGATAGCTGCCAGTTCTTTGAGCAAGGTGCCCGTGTATTTGGTCCTCTTGGCCAACATGACTACCGCACGGTTGTATATGCCGTTGAGAAAGGGTGTACGCAAAGGATCCTCGGGAACGCTCTCAATTTGCAAAGGTTCACGTACCTTTTCTGGCATGAATGCAGACAAGGCAGCTACCAAGGTGCTCAAACTTGGAATTAATTCGCCCTTCTCCAAACCGGGGGGTTCATCGATTTGCAATCCGCGATTGAGAAAACCACAGGCCGAAAGAAAGCTCCGCTGGCGGTCAAGGTTACGGGAAAAAGCAAATTCAAGCCATCCCAAGTTGATTTCAGGTCGTGGGTCCTCGCTACTGATGAGCAAACCACTCTGAGCAATAGAAGCCGCCACGGTGAAAAAGAAAATTGGCCGAATTACGGCTACACTTGGCTCATCTTCCTTTTCCTTAAAGTATGCCTGTACCGGATAACCGACCACAAGGTCTTGATCTTCGTTTTTTCCAGGCAAGGCATTCAACAGAGGAGATAAGTGAGACCCAAGGGGGATAATAGTCTGCCAGCGAATACCTGGCCGAGGATACCAACGCCCAATTTTCCTAAGATAAAGAAAGTTCTTACCAAGTTCATTCTGGAAGGCCGAAGCATCTGCACCTTCCTCTTGTCGAACACATTGCCGATAGTATGCAACCAATTTGCGGAAAGTTCCCCATCGTCCGGAGTAAAGATTAATACCGGGTTGATCGATCTCAGTTCCAATTTCCTTTTCACTGTGGGTAATCTCAGAGCTATATGTATGAGTTTTCGGCGCAAGGATTGAGAGTGTCTCATTACTGAGGAGTGGAAATGCAGAAGGGGAAAGGATAGCTTTTGCAGCTTCGGGGGAAGGAACAGTTGTCCAGCGTCCCATTCTGAAGTTTACTTTGCCTTCGTTGAGCAGGTTGCGCAGAATACATCCGACCTCATAATCTTGCAGGCGCACATGACGTAATCTGAGCCGCACCCCCAATTCTTTTGTGGAGAGAGGAAGCGGGGATGCACAAAGAAGCTTCAACAATTTCCCCGATGAGGAATCCTCCAACGAGGGAATCATATTTTTACCTGAAGGCGAGGGTGAAAGCGTAGGGCTGAGGACCATTAACGGACCCTCCTATGAACTTCGCCGTTAATCCTATCTCCGCTCTTTAGTTCAGCCTTCCTGAGATCATAGGTGCTTTGAAGATTCATCCAAAATTCAGCAGTCGTTCCGAAATACCGAGCGAGGCGCAGAGCACTGTCAGCAGTAATGGATCGTTGCTTATTAATTATGCTGGTAATCCGGTTGGCAGGCACTCGCAAGATGCTAGCTAACGCGTTGGCAGACAGCCCAAGTTCTTTCATTTGCTCGCGTAAAATCTCACCGGGATGGACCGGGCGCGTCGAATCGGCCATCTTTGGCCCCTCTATTCTTAGAAGCAGATGATCTCTACGCCACGAATCATTCTTGTCATTTGAAGGAGATCGTTTGAGTCTATAGTCTTTAACACCTTACGTAAAGCATAAAAAAACCAAAGAGGCGCATTGCCGGAATGTGAAAGTCTTTTTTTGTCCATTCAAAGACGATTCATGCCGAATCATGCTTCTTAAGCGCAACCGGGCCGGCGGGTTTGCTCCCTTCCAGTCTGAGTCCATCTTAGCGAGAAAAATCATAA
>JBEKXG010000293.1:0-6449 GCA_049512295.1 Syntrophobacteraceae bacterium | reverse complement strand
CATCCCAAGATTGACATGAAACATTTGAACCCGAAGCGTTCCGACACCTCCTCGGGGAGCGGATAGGGGGTGCCCGGACCGAACTGCACCGGGCCGTCGGATGCCAGCAGTAGTCGGAGCGTCTCGGCAACGTCCGGGTCCATCGGCATTTCCAGCCCCAATGCGAGCACCCCCGGATACTCGGGAGTCGTTCGCTCCATGGGCGACGTCCACGATTCAGCCTCGGGATCGCAAGGATATAACAGAAAAGCCCGGTCGCAGTCGAAGATCGAGAGCACAGTATCAAGGACATCGCTCATCATCTGCTCAAGGTCATTCGTCCCCTGTATGGCCCTGTTGATCCGGTCCATGCTTTCCAGGAATCTCAGATTGGCAAGGCGCTCCTCTTCCGCCCGCATGCGCCCGGTGATGTCGCGCACCAGCGCCAGGTTGTAACCCTTGCCGTCATACTCAAAGTAGTTGGCATTGACCTCGACGGGGAAAATGCTGCCATCCTTTGCCCTATGGCGACCCTCGAAGATGAGCGAACCCCGCGTCTTGAGGTCGTACCAATGTCCGGGCCAGTCCTCCGCCGGAAAATCGGGATCAACATCGGGCATGCCCAGGCCGAGGAGCTCATCCCGGCTGTATCCCAGAGCATGGCAGACATATTCGTTGACATAATTGAAATGCGCGTTTTCGTCGATCAAAAAGGCGGCCTCATGGACATTGTTCAGCGCAAAGTTCATGAGGGCGATGTCCCGCTCGGCCCGCTTACGCTCGGTGATATCCTCTACAATGCCTTGAAGGTAAATCGGCCGACCCTCTGCATCGTGTATTGTTTTCAGATACAGATTGGCAATGAATTCGCTGCCGTCCTTACGCCGAAAACGGTTAACGAAATGGGTGGTGATATCGGCCGAGCCCAATTGCTCGGAGACTATCCTTTGGCGGTCTCCAGTGTGGACATATATCTGTTCGGCGATATTATAGATTTCGCGGATTACCGCCTCGGGCGAATCGTAACCGAGTATCTTGGCCGTGGCCGGGTTGACATCAAGGAAACGACCTTCGAACGACGAACGGAAAATGCCCAGTGGCGAGTTCTGGAAAATCGTGCGATACTTTTCCTCGCTCTCGCGCAGCGCCTCCTCCGCCCGCTTGCGCTCGGTGATGTCGCGAAAACTCCATACCCGCCCATTGACCTGATTGCCGACGCGCTGGGGACGAGAGTACCTCTCAAAGACACGACCGTCCCTGAAGTAAAGAACATCAAGACTCTCTTCCTCCGGCTGACCGTACAGTTCTCTCACCTTTGCGATAAACTCGTCGGGATTTTTCAATTGATCCAGGACATAGGCCAGAGCCATGTCATCGTCATGCGCAACGATCACATTCATGGGGATATGCCACAATTCAAGGAACCTTTCATTGAAGTCGACGATCCTGCCGGCTCTGTCAACCACGAGTATGCCGTCAGCCGTTGATTCAAGTGTGGCCTTCAGCAGCGAGATGGATTGGGTGTATGCTTCCTCCGCCCGCTTGCGCTCGTGGAAAAGCGGCGCTATCAGCGAGATGCCAATGGCCATTGCGGCCGACAGAGCAAGCCCGATGACTTCGTTCACCACGTCCGGCGGATGAGAGATATCTCCCGTAATTAATCGGTAAAGTGGCACGATACGCCGCACCGCCATGAGCACCAGTGCCGCGGCGATCAGGCACCATGCCGCTCGCCTGCCGGTAATGCCGACCAGACGGATTGCCATGATCGCGGCCGCTGCCTGGATGATGATCGAAAGCCCCAGGATAAAGATAATCGGAAAATATGAACTCGTCACGTTAGGAAATCCTCCTATGTTTACGAGCCTGTCTCCAGCTCCCTGATCCTCTCCTTCAGCTCCGCCATCTTAAGCTCCCTCCCCACAAATGCCTTGTTCATCTGTTCCAGCTCGTAATTTCTTCGTTCAAGTTCACTTGTGCGTTCCCTGAGATCCTTGAGCAGCTCTTCGAGGCGCTCCTGATGCCATCGCAGCTTCTCCTCCGCTTTTTCCCTGTTGATAATATTGGCCAGAAGCCTGTCTATCTCTTTGGCTGGCTGTTTTTCCCCGAGAAAATCGTCAGGCGGAACGTAATAGAAATTCGTGCACACCACACCCCCGCAAATTACGAGAGGATGTGTGGCTATGACGTTCTTTATGATCTCCGGCGGAAAACGGTTGCGGTTATACTGGCATATGGCAAGGGCGTCGTTTTCAGGGAAGAAATAGTTCAGCTTCGCCTCATATTCCATCAGGCGTTCCGTGCCGGGATCTCCGCTCAGCACCCACGTCATCTCGCCGGTGACCCTTAACGCGGAAAAACCCGCGGTCTTTGCCTCGTCCGTGACGCGTTTAAGAAAGCCGACCATCCAGTCAGGGTCGAAGTATTCCTGCCTCAGATATACGTCCTGCTTGCTTACAATAGTCAGCTTCCCGGATTCGACTGCGCTCTCCACGTCCATGCCCGCGGACTTCATCCCGTCGATGACCATGGTCGCCGTATTGTCGTCAACGATATACACACACTTTTCACCGCGCTCCAGTCCAATCTTCATAAAGGGCATCACGGCAGCGAACTGCTCTTCCCGTGTCTCGTATATCAGACACAGATGGTCGTGGACACCGACCTTTCCTATTGCCTTTACCACGTCATGCAAGCCTCTGTCCGATATGTTGTCCATATTCTCAATCCCTTTAATCCCTCTGTCGCCCCGAAGCAACAACTGAAACTATGAAAATACAATGCATTGCCCCTCACACTCTATTCGCCGCTTTCTCCAACTCCCTGATCTTCTCCTTCAGCTCCGTCATCCGCAACTCTCTTCCAACAAAAATCCGGTTTAGCTTGTACAACTCCGCATTCTTCTCCTCCAACTCGGCTGTCCTCTGTTTCACCCGCTGCTCCAGCTCTTCGTTGAGTTGCTTTAGCTCCTCCTCCGCCCGCTTGCGCTCGGTGATGTCGAGGATCGCCCCGATTAGCCCGATGATCGTTCCCTGACTGTCAGTGAAAACCGCTTTGTTGAAGATGACGTCGCGCATTACGCCATGCGTGTTCTTTACCTGAGACTCGTATTGCTGTACCCCCCCGCTCTCGAAAAGCTCGGTATCCTTGGCGCGATAGCTTTCCGCAAGTTCCCGCGGACTGATGTCGAATACGGTTTTACCGATCAGTTGATCCCTTGTTGCGCCAAAGAATGTCTCGTAAGCCCTGTTGAATCCCAGGTATCGTCCATCCCTATCCTTATAGAAAACAGGAATAGGGATCGCATTGAGCAGTGAGTTGAGAAAAGCCTCCCCCTCAAGCAGCGCTTCTTCCGCTTGCTTGCGCTCGATGCGGGCGCGCAGGACCATGATGCCGAAGGCCAGATCGCCTGCCAGTTCCTCCAGAAGACGTATTTCGTCCGTGGTGAAGGCATTGGGCTCCGTGGAATAGATGTTGAGAACGCCGAACGTGTTTGCGTGTTCGTCCTTGAAGGGGAGGGCGATACTGGAGCGATAGCCGCGCTGCAAGGTGTTGTCCCGCCAGGGGGCGGCTTGGGGGTCAGTGGTGAAATCCTGGATGCAGGCGCTCTCTCCGCTCCGGATGGCTGTTCCGCTGGGGCCGCGCCCCCGTTCCGTGTCGGCCCAGGTGAGGCCGGCCTGTTTGAGATACCCATCCTCGGCCCCGGCCCAGGCGACAGGGCGTATAGTCTTGGCGTCATCGTTTTCGGCATATCCCACCCAGGCCATGCGGTAGCCGGCCTCGTCACAGATGATGCGGCAGATTTCGCTGAGCAGGGTCTGCTCGTCCTCGGCCCGGATCAGAACCTGGTTACAGTTGCTTATGGCCCGCAGTTCCCGATTCAGCCGATGCAGTGCCTCCTCGGCCAGCTTGCGCTCGGTGATCTCTATTCGTAATTTATTATTAATTTCAGCCAATTCGGAAATCTGCTCCTGTACCAGAGCATTCAATTGCACTTTCTCGTGTTCTTCTTGAGGAAGCCAGCGGCGGAGCAAGATGAATAAGACAACGATTACAGCAAAGACATTTGTCAGTTTTGGAATAATTACAAGTTCCGGCCGCACAAGGACGTTGTGGATTTCTCTAGGTATAAGTCCGGCCAATGAGGTATACCAAGCACCAAAATAGCAACTTTCAAAAAGAGTACGGAAAGCATCAATAGCAAGAACAACTAGGAGTAACCGTGTAAGAGGACTAATAATTCTTTTCGAAAAAAGTCTACGAAAGTAGAAAATTATGACAAACAGCCATAATACAACAAGTAGCCAATATGTTATGGGTGTTAATAAAGTGAAGATATTCATTCATACACCTCTGCCGCTATTCCCTCATAGACGGCCACCCCCGCCGGCGAGTTCGTAATCAGGAGTTCAGCCAAGGCGACCAGGGGAGAAGATTCATTCATCTCATACACCTCACGTTTCTGCGCGGACCGAATCTACGAAATCTCCTTCATCGCAATCGCGCCCCCGGCCCCAAGGAGGAGGACGACTGCGGCAAGGACAAAGGCGTCCACGAACGTTCCCGAGAAATCCTTCAGCCACCCGGCTACAGCAGGGCCAATAGCCTGGCCGATGCCGGATATAAAGATGTGGGTGCCGCGCGGCGCCTCAACGCAGCCTACCGTGGGCCAATAGCCTGGCCGATGCCGGATATAAAGATGTAGGAGATTTTTCCGGCCCAGTTACTGTCGATCACCTTGATCTCCCCTTTCCCCAAATTTGATTTCCAGTCCCCTGATCTTCTCCTTCAAGTCCGCCATCCTGAGCTCCCTGCCGACGAATATCTTGTTCATCCGCGCCAGCTCCGCGTTTTTCGCCTCAAGCTCGGCGGTTCTCTCCTTCACACGCTCTTCCAGTTCCTCGGTGAGCCTGAGCAGCGCGTCCTCCGCTCGCTTGCGCTTGGTGATGTCGGTGAACATGGCGAAGGAGCCTTCAAAATTACGCTGCTCATCGAGCAAGGGAGTGGCCGAAGCGAGCGTCCACACCGTCTGGCCGTCTCTGCGGCGGAACCGCAGTTCGTAATGCTCCGACACTCCCCGGCGGCGGTTATCCATTCTCCTGTGGTAATCGGGGGTGTCCTCCTCGAAAATGAAATCGGTTAGAGGACGGCCAATCATCTCCTCGACCTGGTAGCCGATCATCTCGGCCATCCTCCCGTTGACGAAGGTGGTCAGGAGATCCTCTCCGAGCATCCATATCCCTTCGTTGGCCGTGTCCACGATGCGGCGGTACTTTGCTTCGCTTTCCTGCAGGTCACGGTGAGACAAAAGGCTGGTCAGGGCGTCGGCCAGCCGCCTGCCGATTTCCTTTAAAAGCCTCTCTTCCTCCGGATTCCAGACACGGCCATAGGAACACTGATGGATGCCGAATTCCCAGGGCTTGCCGACCTTGGGGTAAACTGCCATCGCCATCATGCTCCTGATGCTGAACTGTTCCGCTGTTGTCCCGGAAAGCATGTAAGGCGTTCCAGTACCCATGTTTACCGGCCCGTCTGAGGAGAGCAGGAGGCGAAGTTTCCTGGCGACTCCTGAATCATTTGAGAGATCTACTCCCAGGGTCTTTGCTCCCCGATAGTCCGGCGTCGTGCGCTCCATGGGGATTACCCACGATTCCGCTTCTGGGTCGCAGGGATACATCAGATATGCCCGGTCGCATTCGAAGATCGAGAGTACGGAGTCGAGGACATCGCTCATCATCTGTTCCAGGTCATTCGTCCCCTGGATGGCACGATTGACCTTATCCATGCTTTCGAAGAAACGGAGATGCGCCAACCGTTCCCGTTCCGCCTGCTTGCGCTCGGTGATGTCCCGGCAGATCCCCACCAGCCCCAGGACCTCCCCATCGGGACCGTAGTAAGGGACTTTCAGGGTATCCACGAGCATCCTGACGCCATTTCGGTCGGTCACCCACTCTTCGCTTCGAAGCGGTTTCCCCTCCTCAAGCACCTGCCTGTCAATCTCCCGGATGGCCTCCGCCTTCTCCCGGTCGAATAAATCAAAGTCGGTCTTGCCGATCTGCTCACATTCCGGCATTCCCATAAATGCCTCGGACGCCTTGTTGCAGCCGAGGTAAACACCGTCACGGTCCTTGATGAAGATGAGACCGCTGACGGAGTCGATGAGACAGCGCAACAGTGCCCTCTCCCTCCGCAGTTCTTCTTCCGCAGGCAGTTCCTCGGCGCGTCGGCGCAGGGTGGGGCCTGATTCCCGCTCATCATCACTTCGTTTCATGACCGCTCCCTCACCGCTCCAGCGCCTCCCGGACCTTTCGCAGGAGGTCATGGATCTCCAGCGGCTTGGAAATGAAACCGTTCCCTTTCTTGATCAGATGATCCCGGCCGGTGACATCCGCACTATACCCGCTCATGAAAAGCACCCTGACGTCGGTATTGATCATCCGGATATCCTCGAACACCTCGCAGCCCCGTTT
>JBEKXG010000292.1:0-6456 GCA_049512295.1 Syntrophobacteraceae bacterium | reverse complement strand
TCGGGATAATTTGGGCCACTCTGTTTTTTTTCTCTCCAATTGTTGTTGCCGCTTCCGCAGCTATCGACCGAAGGCTTTATTCCGAGCTTCTTAAATTTCCAACTGACAAAAAAATCGTCGAAGTGGATGGCGTGCCCTGCCTGAAGATATTTCTGCGGCCGGGGCAGTCACTCAGCTACTTCTGTCGTTTCGTGCCATACTTCGACAGCAACTTTAACTTTTACCGCCAGCAAATCGCTCTCATAAACCGCCTTGAACCGATGGCGGTGATTGACGGCACCGATGAGTTGAGCACGGGCGTAAAATTCATCTATGTCCCGCTAAATTTTTCCATACGCCCACAGATCCTGCCGGATCGGATCAGCAGTATTTCTCATGATGGCTTTTGCTTCCTGTTGTCTTATGTACGCACTCTGAGCACACATTCTTGCAGGTGCGCCCCACTGGTGAAATAATCCAGCGATTAGAATGTCGAGTCATTTAGCTCAACATTCCCCCCTAACCTAAACATTCAAATCGGAAGGCATTCGGTAGTGTGCGGACCTTCCCATTACAGCTTCGGCTGCTCCGGGGTTCAGTATATGCCGTCCCTGCTGAATTACATATGTTACCGTCGACACACGAGCGGCTTGACTTATTTATGTCTGGCGTGCAATAAAATGCACTTTTCAGATCACTTAAAAAGCATGTCACAGGAGGGATTGAGTTTGGGCGGAGATTCCAACAAACTTGGCTGTGGCGACACAGCTATCAAAAGAACTATCCTGCCGGCACCTTATCTACTCGGAAGCGGCGGACTTCTGAGAGTGATCAGATCGATTTGCCGATTTCTCCCTGCAAACGGCTCCTCACTGGTCAGCCTCGATGAGAAGACCCTTCTCAAAAAGGCCTTCAAACAGACAGGCCTCGATGATCTTGGTGATGAGTCATTTCACCAGGCTTTTGGGGTCCTTCTCAAATCCATTGAATCTGATGCGCGTCTGAATCTCATCGGGCGGGTCTGCGCTCACAGCGACATCTTGCGTATGCTTTGCAACCGTCTTCGTCTGCAGGAAGATCGCAGGCGTCACCCGCAGATCGCCGGTCAGATTATCAGTCGTCCGCTTTTCATTACGGGACTTCCAAGAACCGGCACAACCATGTTGCATGCTCTACTGGCCCAAGATGTTTCAAGTCGTGCACCACAGATTTGGGAGGTGATGCATCCGTCTCCGCCCCCCGAGAGGGTTTCCTACAACTATGACCCACGCATTTCCAGAACTGCAAGAGAACTGAAATGGCTCGACATTATCATGCCCGGCTTTAAGAGGGTCCATCTGATCGATGCCCGGCTCCCCCAGGAGTGTATTGCCATTACCGGGCACGCCTTTATCAGTTACCTTTTTGAATCGATGTACTTTGTTAACTCCTACCGCACCTGGCACGATAGCCAGGACAAGCGCTCCGCATATGAATACCATAGGCAATTTCTCCAACATTTGCAGTGGCGCGCTCCCGGAACTCATTGGGTGCTCAAAGCTCCCAGCCACTTATTTGCGCTGGAAACGCTGTTGCAGGTCTATCCCGATGCGAGGATTGTCATAACCCATCGTGACCCGCTCAAAGTGTTACCCTCATGTGCAAGTTTTACCGAAGTGTTGCGAGGGTCCTTCACCGATTGTCTGGACAGGAAAAAGCTCGGTGTCGAGGTAGCGCGGCACTGGCAAACGGGTGCACGCCTTGCCGTTGAATTCTCGCAAAGTAACGGCAATTCGCAGGGACGCTTTTTCAATGTGCTTTACGCAGACCTTATTAGAGATCCCATGGCGGTGGTCCGGCTGATTTACAGGCATTTTGACATGGAACTTACGGGTGAAACAGAGATGGCGATGCTGAGCTTTTTGGCGGCAAACCCCCAAAACAGGTACGGGGTGCATCGTTACTCTCTGGGGGAATTTGGATTGGATCGCGACACCGAAAGGCGCCGCTTCGAGTCATACACGAATTATTTCGGGATCGAGCCCGAATCCTGATATCACGACCTCCGAACGGCGCTTTGCTCATAATATATACCAGGTAAGTTCATCGCTGTCATGGCTGCGGGGACGCCGGAGGGCGCCTACCTGGAAATTGGCACAAGCGCAGGATATTCTACCCTCTGGCTGGCCCTCGCATGTCTCAAGACTGCGAGGAAGGTCACGACCTTCGAATTGTCAGCGGAAAAAGCCAGGCTGGCGCGAGAAACATTCAGGGTGACCGGCTTGGAAAACCTGGTGCACTGCGTAGAAGGCGACGCTTGTGAGTGCCTGAAGAATTATGAGCAGATCTCCCTTCACCCGGGGTTGCATCTGGCTCCTTATGCTGACTGTCACCCGCGTTGATAGTCTTTGTCGCCTTCGCCGTTCCGGCTTCGCTTGGTGTCAAGGAAGGCGGAAAAGTCTTGATTTTCTGGGCACTCGGTCTGCCGCGTTCTGCTGCGATGGCTGTCGGGATCGCGTTCCGCCTCACTTCGTTGATCAAGATAGCCGTGCGTCTTATCGTTTTCATTTTGCTTCAGCATCGGTTACCGGATCTGCCCGATCCAACCGAGCGTTGACAATCACTTCAATTGGTGGTGCAGGATGGGGGCGCCAGTCTGCTTTCCTTCGAGTATACTTCTTCGGATTTACCAGTGCTCATGAATGTCAGGATTGCAGGCAGAATGATGACTGCAGCCAGCAGCACACACAAACTTCCTTCCCAGGCCACGAAACCGAGGCTGAAAATCCCCCGGTGCTGGGAGACCATCAGGGCGCCAAAGCCGATGGTTGTGCTCAACGCGGCAAGTATAACCCCTTTCCCGGTACTGAAGGGAAGGTGTCCGGGCGGCGAGTTCCCCTCTCTCCACCGCTGAAGAATGATTATCCCGTATTCGACTCCCGCTCCCACAACGAGCGGCATGAATATGCTGTTGGCCATGTTGAACTGGATTCCCGCGCACCCCATGATTCCTACGGTCCAGATAGACCCCAGTGCAAGCGGGACAAGTACCGGCAAGGTGAGGCGCAGACTCCGAAATGACAGCATGAGCAGGATAAAGATGACCAGAATGGCATAGATGGAAGCCGTCGTGCAGGCCCCCTTCAGGGCGTTGGCAAAAACATAAAAAGATACGGGGCTTCCGATCACCTGTGAGTCCACTTTCAAGATATCATTAACGAAACGACCGAGCGTGTGCGCTTTAAAAATTGATTCTTTTGGAAAGATTCGAATTAGATACGTCCCGTCATGCAGGAACTGGTTTCTCACAATCTCCGGCAGGTCCTGGATCGTCATCGTCGAAGTATTGGCGCCACTACTCAGTATATCCCACTTGTTTACTGAATCTTTTGCAAACCGTTTTCGATATTCAAGAAGCGACCTTTCGTCATCAGGCGAGCCTCGAAGATGTTCGATTATACCTTGGGCAAGATCCCTCACCTGAGTCATCTGCTCTACAACCGGTTTTCCGGCTCCCCAGCGCTCAGCCTGGTCCTCCTGCATCTTGAACCTGATTCTTTTAAGGACATCGATGAATTCCCCGGAATCATCCTGGAGATCCTGCACAAAGATGGGTCTCATGACGGGAATGCGTCGGCTTAGAGAGTGGAGTATAGGGATCTTTTCCTCCTGGTCTTTCGGCAAGAGCGAAAAAACACTCTCCACCTGCGCTACCGAAGCCAGTTCTTCAAGTGCCTTGGTTTTTGTCCTGACTTCTTCCGGTGAGAAACCAAAAGCAGCGGCGAACAAGGGAGAGTGTTGCGCGTTCTCGAGGAGGGTTTTTTCCCAGATCACCGATTCCGCACTGGCGGACTGCAGGCGCAAGGGATTGGGATCGAAATAAACCCGGCCGGCGCCCCAGATGCTGAGCACACTAACGAATGCTGCACCTGCGAGTATGAATCGTGCCTGGTGCGGCTTGAGGTAAAACAAATCCTTCGGGGCCGGCGAAACAGGCCGGGAAAGCCTTTTCGCGGACTTACCCTCCATACAAATGCTCAGCGCCGGCAGTACACTGAATGTTGCAATCAAAATGAAAATTATCCCCATACCTGTGACAAGACCCATTTCAACAACGCCTCGGAAGCCGGTCAATATTAGTGGCAGGAAGCAAAGCGCTCCACTCAATGCCGCCAGGAAGATACCATAACCTGAGCGTTCGGTGACTCGTGCGATCACGCGCTGCGTGTCCTCATCTCCCATACTCTCCTCCTCGAAGCGTGCTAACCAATGGATTCCATAATCCACACCCAAACCACAGAGGAGAGGTGCGAAGACTACTGAGAGGATATTCAGATGACCTATAAAGAGCGTGGTCCAGCCGAATGTCCAGCAGAGCCCGGCGATGAGCGTGATGATCTGAAGGCAAGGCCGGCGGAAGCTGCGAAAAAAGACCACCATCAGAATGAATACACCGACGAGCGATAACCACGTGGCGGTTGCCATATCATTGGAAACGGTGCTCACTTCATCGATTTTTAGCGCTTCCTGGCCGGTCACTCCGGCCTGTATGTCGGGAAAGGAGGCCCTTGTATCTTTAATCAGTTCTCTCAACCGGATCAGGGACCCCCTGGTTCCCAGGAAACCGCTTTCCGTTGAGTTGGGCACTACGAAGGCAAGTAGAAAACGCTTATCTGCTTCCCAAAAATAGCCTGCCAACTCGGGGTCATGGCTGGCGTTTTCAAAGAAGGAGGACCATGGGGATCTGAAGCTGGGCGCATCTTGGAGGTAACTCATTATTCCTTCGAGTGTTACGATGAGAAAGCTCAGATCGAAGGGCTCTTTGTTGTTGGTCCTCTCGTCGAGTTCTTTGTTGTCCAGAAAGCCGGTGAAGAGTTCACCCACCATTCGAGAAGACATTTCCCTGTTGACGAGCTTGAGAAACCCGAGCAACTCAGGTGCTTCCGAAAACTCCTGAACAAGTTGATAATGCTGGTCGACCCTTTTTCGGAGATCGAGCAGATCCTGCTTATCCAGATACAGAAGCTGCCAGGGTCTGAAGGAGTCCGGATCTATGCGGACAATGACATCCTGGAAGTGTTCTTTATCCTGCCTGATTCGGGAGGAGAGTTCATCAATGAAGGTTACCGCCTGGTGGGGCGTGTGGGCTTGAATGACTACTGCAAAACTACTCGTTCCACCCATTCTGAACGGGTCGAGCATTTTGCTTAGTCTGATCAAGGGATGGTCTGTCGCGATCAGCTCAAGTTGATCGGTCACCATCTCCAGCTTTGCAGCGGTAAAGACAATCGAGGTAAAAGCCATTACACCGGCCACCGCTAAAACTAAACGCGGCCGGGTCAACACCAGCGATACCCAAAGCTTCAGCAGTCGCGATAACGGATTCATCCTGAGCCGTTTCTTCCCATCTAGGTCGGTAAAATCTCTCTCACATTGAATCATCGGTGGAATAGGCCATGAGCGTCCCAACCGGATAATTCAAGTGGCATTTTGTGCCGCTGTGGCAAGCTTTGCAGCCTGCGAGCCACACCCCGAAAATAGATTATACTGCCTGTAAATGACAATGTAATTTCAAGGGGGTCCGATTTAACTGAAAAATAGCTCCTGAATGCCTGCGCACGTGATGCACTCCTTGTGCTTTGCGGTTTTGCGGGGGCTCTGTCCGAGGCCGTGGATCGTTAACTTGGCAATTCGGGTCTGACAGCAATCCCGAGAGATTTCGATGTGATCGGCATCTTTAAGCGCGTTCAGCCTGAATATCCTGGCAATTGTTTATTAACATGCAAAGTCATATGTGTTGCGAACAATGTATCCCGTGATTACAAGCAGGCAGGTCGCAAAGGGCTGTTATGAAGATCCCCGGGGCGCAGAAGGGCTCGCAATATATGACTTGCCAAGATCATCCGGCCCATGTAGCATAAAGCAACGTACCCCGATTTGCTTACAGACCCAGTCTGTTTCCAGTAATGGCGAAGTTCTGATAATTACTACGTTTTTCAAAAAGAAACGACTATGAAATTATTAATTATTCAGCCTGCCCGTTATCGAAGCAAGTACGATCTAAAACCATACAAAACCAGGAAGAGAAATGTTGTCGGGTTATCGCTGCCTTATCTTGCAGCGCTCACTCCCGAAGGCTGGGATATCGAGTTGATCGACCAACAGTTGGAGGACATTGACTTCGAGGCCCGCGCAGATTTGGTCGCCATTACCACATGGACGATCAATTCAGTGCTGGCCTATAAAATCGCTGACCGGTTCAGGGCGAGGGGGACGCCGGTGATAATGGGCGGACCCCATACTTTCTTTTTTGCAGAGGAAGCCGCTGAACATTGCGATGCTGTGGGCATCGGGGAGGGAGAAAAGATTTGGCCCAAAATGCTGGATGATGCCTCAAACGGCCGCCTCCAGAAATTTTACCATGCGGAAAAATCACTCGATTTGAGAGGTCTTCCCTTTCCTCGGTATGATTTGGTAGATTTAAAAAAACACAATCAT
>JBEKXG010000291.1:0-6469 GCA_049512295.1 Syntrophobacteraceae bacterium | reverse complement strand
CTCCCGTTACGAAAAAGGTCAGGAAAAGCAGTATCCCCAGCAGGGCGCCACCCACATAAGGGTTTAGATAACGACGAACGCATCGACTCATATTTTTTCTCCTCCGGCAATATCAGGCACTTCCACTTCCTCGTAGCCTTCCATCATACCGCGCACGTGGGCCAGGACCGTGTGTCCGGTAGTGGCAAGGTAGATATGGGCCACCAGGAAGCTCATGAACATCCATGACCCGAGGTTGTGAAGCGGGGCGATGACACTCAGGCCCCCGATCGCGGCGGCGAAGGCCGGCGACGTCCCCACAAGCCAGATCATGATCCCGGTGATAATTTGGAACGGGAAAAAAAAATTCAGCAGGAAAAGATAGGTGATCTGCTGCAGCACATTCAGTTTACTTTCAGGAGAGGGCTGGAAAGGAGCGGGCAGTCCTCTGAAGATATCGCGCAGGTAATATTTCGTTTGGAGCTGTACCGCCTGCGCCACTCCTTTACGGCCGGGCCAAAATTGGCGAATGGCTGCTGTGGTCAGGTGATAGAAGAGGGCCAGAAATGAATTGAGCGCCAACACGGCGGCAAAGAAGTTATGGGTGGCTACGGTATTGGCCGGCCCGAGCAAAGGAAGGCTGCCGGGGAAATGAATCTGGATGCCGGTGAGGATCAGGGCCAGAACGCTCAAGGCCATCACCCAGTGCCAAATGCGCTCATAGGCCGTAAAAAGGTATTCCCGCCGAGTGCCCGGCACATGCAGGGTGCGGCCGCGTCTACTCACTACGCGATACCCGGCATGCGAGGCCACCGCCAGGACCACGCCTATCAACATGAACAGCCCCAAACGGTCAGTGGAGTCTTCAGAGGTCGAACCGAAGACGTGGAGGGTTTGCGATACCCCTGGTTCAGGCTTCCAGAGCACTTTCCCGCCGGGTTCCATGTCAATCCGGCCGGGCACGGGTGTTTCGCCCTTCCAGACCGGCGCAACAGCGCCCGGAGCCCATGAAGCCAGCAGGACGTCGTCTTTGAGCCGGGAATCGGGGCCATGACAGGCGAAACAGTCGGACAGCGCGCGGCTTTTCCCGGCCACGCCGTGGCTGATCTTTTGGACGCTCACTTCCGACCGGATAACGGGATTCTTGACCCCGGCAGCCATCAGGAGCCGTTCCACCGTTTTTCGTTTAGACTCGGTATCCAACTTGAGTTCGTGCCGATCCAGCGTGCCGTCATGGTTCGTGTCCAATGCCGCCATGACTTCCGGCCGGTAATGCCCGTTCACAATCAGCGCCTGCTGCAATATCTCCCTGGCAATAGGCTCCCCGCTGCCGCCAAAGGTCCAAAACCAGCGGCTCACCAGGTTGACCGGACGAAGGCTCAGGGATGTCCCGGATTCTCCCGACACCTGCAGCGGTAACGGCGGCGGCTCAGAGCCGCGCGCGTACGCCGTATTCAGATTGGCCGCCCCTGCTACGACTCCCCGGTATTCCACCAGCGGACTCCCCGATTCATCCAGCAGAGTGGCATCCACCATTCGTTCGGCTGGCCCGTACTGCCGGGGAATATGACAGGACTCGCAGGCCACCACTTCGAGATGACGCGCTGGATAGGGAAGGAAGCCATGCCCTCGCTGCGGGTCGTGGCAAGTCCGGCAATTTGCCGTCGCGAGGCGATGATCGGGCTGTTTCAGATACTCGCCCACGGTTTCCCGTCGCGGTTCACCGCGCAAACTCGCGGCCGTGCCGGTTTGGCTTCCCAGGCGCTGGGGATTATTGGGGGCATAGTGGCAGTCGGTGCACTGCATCAATTTGAGGGCGTGAACATCCCAGGGAAAACGGAGCGCCTGTTTGCCGGATAGATTGAGAAAAGAGGCCTCGACTTCCTGGCCGGAAAATATCGAACCGGAGGACCGGGTAAACTGGTAGCGTTCCAATTCCAATGCCTGACTGCCCGGCGGATAGGCTGCGGCCCGGTAATCCTCAGGTATCGACACATTGCTGTCAGGACCGGCGGTCAACCCGTGGCAAATGCCGCAATTGGAGATGGAAGGCTTGGAAATCCGGATCCATTCCCGCTTTACCATGCCGTTGGACTCAAATGCCTCCGCACCCCAATTTGCTTTCCCGCCCTCATAATGGCAGGAAAGACAGGTTGCTTTGCTGTGCTGATGCGCCGGCACATTGTGCTCTGTAATAAAAGCCGTGGAATGGCACTGGCCGCAAGTCCTAATCTGGTCCGGTTCCTTTCCCCCCTGCCGAATCGTTTCTCCCTTGGCATCCAACAGGTTGAAAGCCGGGTGCATCGGGTTGGGCCGCCCTGCAACGCTCTGTGCAGGCCCCTCAGGCGCCGTCGAGATCTCGACGCTCTGCGAGGCGTGCGGTCCCACCGCCGGGGATCCCACACCCGGCGCGCCCATGGCAAAAAATGCCGTCAGGATCAGATATTTCACAGTTCGACTTTCCCGAATCATGGCCGTCCTCCTCTTCCCAGGGGCTCAGCATCATAGCCAAGCGCCTTCCAGTCAAGACGCGGGTTGACGCCGTGGCACTCGTTACAGGTCAGGGCCTGCTCTTTGGGTGTCACTCCATGCGAAAGCGGCCAATACATTCGGGTTTCAGTAAACCCGTAGCTGCCGCTATAGGTCAACCCGGCAAGGCGTGCTCCCATCGCCAGGGCCTTATTCCAGTCGAATTCATGCCAATACCCTCCTTCCCCTGCGGTTACGGGCGGCAACAGGTAGCCGTTGACCCGGTCATAAGGCTGTTTTGCATTGTGAACTTTGAAAGGCCAAATCCTGGCGTTTGAGTCCCCCCTGTCGCCAAGGGGCCGATTGATATCGGTCACGCCGGCCGGATTGGTCCCGTCGCCCATCAGATAACGGTCCACTGAGAGATTAAACCAACGATATTCAGGAGTTACATTGTCGGCATAGACAAATTCGCCCTTTATCTTCAGGTAGTGATGGGGATCGTCGGGTCGGGAGCCATCCCCTGCTTTGCTCCAGTCCCATTCCATTTTGGTGGGCACATTGCGAGCGAAGGCAGGGATGTGGCAGGTGGCGCAGGCCACCCGAGCGGTGTGCCTGTTCAAACGCTCATCCTGATGGGGAGGCCGGCGGTGACAGTCGGTGCAACTCATGCCGTTGGTATGCACGGCGCTGACGGAAAAGGCCCGCCCCGGGATTTGGTGTTTCTCCGTGCGGTGGCAGTCGATACATAGAAAACCGCTCTTGCCCATGTGCACATCTACATTGGGGTCGGGGTTGTCCAGGGAATTATCGAGATCTCCGTGTTTAACCGCCAGGCCTCCACCCCCATAGTAATGGCAGGTGCCGCAGTTTTCCCTCTTGGGGTACCCCACGCTCTGAGCCGCCGCTAACAGGTCCACTCCTTTTTCGGGGAGGCCGGCGGCGCCTTTGACGTAATTGTTGCTCCAGTCGTGGCAGACCAGGCAGTCCACATTGTCGGCTCGTGAAAAGTCGTAATCAGCCTGCTCCCAGCCATAGCCGGCATGGCACTTGGTGCAGCCTGACCAGTTCCCCTGGACGCCGATACAAAAATTGTTGAGCAAATTTCGCTTGCCGATTCTTACGGGTTCGTTTTTTCCCGGGATTTTTTCCTCCGGCCCCAACCACTGCCAATGCGCCGTCTTCATGAAATCCGTGGCCGCATGCGGATGGCATTCCAGGCACCTTCGCGTGACATCCTGAGGGCTGGAGAATTTTGCATGGAAATAAGCCGAGTGGTCGAGGTGGGCACGCGGCCGTTTGTTAAATACCGGAGCCGGGGCATGCGGCCGTGCTTCTGACTGCTTCTCATAATAGAGATATCCCCCCAGCGACAGCATCACCAAAATGAGCGCCAATACCCACAGTTGTTTCAGGTTCATTTTTCATGTCCCATTTAAAACTTGCATTTTTATGGCATCAGGGCGTCAGCCACCATGGAAGTCAGGAAAAGCACCTCAACTCCCATTTGATAGTGTTGATTAAGGTCGCCCAGTTGGGTATGGCAATTTTCACACGCGGTAACAAGAATTCCAGCGCCGGACTGCTTCACCTGGTCCACCTTAACCCTTGAGGACTTCATCCGGAAATCCAGGGTATCTTCTCCGAGAGCAACGAGTCCTCCTCCTCCGCCGCAACACCAGTTGTATCCGGGATCAGGCGACATATCCCTGAAATCGTCGGTCAGGTGCTTGAGAATATAGCGGGGTTCGTCTATTACGCCCCCGTTTCGGGCAATCTGGCATGGGTCGTGGTAGGTGATCGCTCCCTGGAATTTTGACTTGTCCAGTTTAATGCGCCCCTCCCTGATGTACCTGGCGTGAACTTCGGTAACCGATGAGACTTTGAAAGGCTGGTTCCCGGAAAGCTGCTTCATTACACGAAAAGCGGTGCCGCACTCGCAGATGCAGACTTCCTTTACCTTAAGCCGCTTTGCCTCGCTGACGATCCGCTCCAAAATGAGCTTCGTACGAGAGGGGTCCCCCACAAATGCCCCGAAATTGACCGCTTCAAAAAAACTGAGGGTCCAGTTCTCGCCCGCAGCATTGAACACCGCTGCCGCCGGAATTATGGAATGCGCTCCGGCAAGGGCTACGTAGAGTAAATCCGCCCCCTCTACATCTATTGGTATCACCGTTTTTCCTTCGGCCTCGGTTTTCCACTTCCCGAGCACTTCCCCTTCCAGGTTCTTGATACCGGTGAGAAACCCTTCTTTGAAGAGGTCGAGGGATTTCCCCTTTTCGATCGACATGTCAGCGAGCATCGTCAGCGTTTCCGGTTCAGCATTCGCGCCCACCAGGAGCAGTTTTGCTATGGACATGATCATCCGGGTATCGATTCCGAACGGGCAAAAGACCATGCATCGCCGGCACCCGGTGCAAGAGTAGGCGGCATCATAGAGGTCCTGCAGCGCCATTTCGCTCAGTTCCCGTGATTCTCCGAGAGACGGCCAGAGTTTTCCCTGTTTTTTGAAGTATTTCTTATAGATTCTCCGCACGATCTCCGCCCTGTATGCGGCGATGTACTTGACCTGCGGCATGGATTCATGGACATGACAGGCCTTTACGCACACACCGCACCTGGAGCAGGTTTCCAGGTAGAGTTTCATCGCCCGGGTCAGCTTGCTCTCAAAAAGCCTCAGCAACTCCGCTCTAGTATTCTCATCCATTGTCAACCTCTTCTCAGTTTATTGATCGGCAAAGCCACGAAGGCGTGCATGATCTTGCTGAAGGGGAAAAAGATCAGGAACAGGTTCGCAAAAAAGACATGCACTACAAGCATGAAAGAATGACCGGAGCCTGTTAAGGCCTCGGGCAGGGCAGGTTTGAGAATAAGAAGGCTGAACAGATAAGCCCTGTAATCCTGCACGGTCATCTCGGAATATCCATACCACCGTCTGGCCCAATCCATCTCGCTGCCGAAAATCACCGTAAGGAAGAACAAGATCAGCAGGTAGTAATCCTCGGGGACCGAGATGTCCCGGTTTGGCGACACGAAACGCCGGAAAAGGAAAAAAAGCAGCGCAATGGCCAAAACGAGGCCGATAAAACCTTTTCCAAGGAATATCTCATGACCGATTAGCTGGAATGCATCGATCTTTGCTATCAACTCGATATGGCCGATTATGAGGAAGAAAAAACAGAGGTGGAACAGCATCAGGAAAACCCAAAGAAGGGGATTGTGCTTTCTGACCGTGGGAAGCGTAAAAGAATCATAAAGGGCAAGAACCCAGCCGGGACCCTTCTTTGGAAAAATCTGCAGTGTCGGGGCGTAGACGGGAAGACGGACAATTTTGGCAAGTCTTGATGCCGTGCCGACTACGAAAACGGCAAACGCGACATAGACCATTGGCACCAGTATCAGATAATACAATGTCTGCACAGATTCCCCCTGGCACAATCAAAAACGTTTGCGGCGCCCTCCCACCGGGGCAATGCCGTCTCGAAAAGTTCATCGCGGGCATGGCCCCGGGAGCGCAGCGCGGTCTCGACCCTACATCGTTCCCCTTTTCGTGGTGTCCCGGGGGGACATGAGGTACTGTCTCTTAGAGTCAACAACATTGCCCCTTGGGGGAGGGCGCCCCAAGCCGGTTAAACGTTGCGTTTGATGTAGAACTTGATAAGCCCGTCAGCCTGCTCGGTCTTCAGAATCTCGTTGCCGCTGGTTCTGGCCCATGCCGGAAAATCGGCCAAAGCGCCGGGGTCCGTAGTAAGCGCTTCTATGACCTGGCCCACCTTGACTTCTTTTATGCCTTTGCTGACCTTCACTACAGGCATCGGGCAGGGAAGGCCTTTCAGATCCATTGTTTTGTCAACTTTGATAGTCTCGCTCATTGCAATCCTCCTGGCATCCATCCGGAAACATCCCTTTTCCAGACTGGAAACTGTTTTATGTCCCTGTTCCGGGCATTAAATAAAAAGCTGGACTCTACTGTTCATTGCTTCCTCAAGGAATTTCGCTACCCCGGCAAAATCCAGGCCAG
>JBEKXG010000290.1:0-6475 GCA_049512295.1 Syntrophobacteraceae bacterium | reverse complement strand
TTGCACATCGGAGCCAGCGCCTTCACGGGATCGCTGCTCAGCAGATCGGCAAAACCAGGCTGGACTTCCTCGAGGCCGCGAATTCCATAACCCAGCCCCCGGCGGTAAAGACGCAGCGCACGCTCCCTGAGAGCTATGGCCAGCATAAGGTCGGTGTCTTCAGTTAAATCGGCCTCCGTCTGCACGAACGCGTGGGCGTACTGGGTAAAACCGCTCGTGGCCGCCAACAGCAGTCCTTTATGATGTGGGGACTGCGCCAGCAGGCTTTCGATGGTTTTGAGCCCAAAAGGCAGCGCTGCGCCCACCAGGTCCGGATCATCATCGGTAGCGTAAACCGATGAGCCTTCCGCCAGGGCGTTGCCGAGGCTATCCACCGCGAACTTCTTGAGGGAACAGCCTGCCAGGGCCAGGATAAGAATCGAAATCGATATCCAGCGCAATACCGGAATGGCTCCCATAAAGAATTTGGCGGTCATAATCCGATTCCCTTTCTGATGGTATCCTTATCAGGCAAAGAGGCGGAAGCGAAAAATAAGCTGCCCAGCCAGGCTGCGCAACCAATGGGCTTCAGGCTGCGGACCTGGCGGCCCGGCAATGGCGTTATTTGACTTTCTTGAACCGGAGTTCCTTCGATCCTGGAAGGGTGAGGTGAATAACTTCCTGACCAAATTCCGCTACGATTACTCCCCCGTTCTTGGTGTTGAGCCTGAGTTCGTCGCCTTTCACATACCAGGAAAAACTGACTTCATCGTCACCCACCTTCCACACTCCAACACCGGTTTCTTTCAATTCCAGGGTCGTTTCATTGTGATTCGGGGAATCCTTGGTATCGGCAACATAGCTCCCGATTAACGCCGGCTTTGGTCCGCAACCGACCATGACGGCGAGGAGCAGGCAAAATAGAAGCAGCCGGAAACAAACCATAAATTGTGTCTTTATGCGCATGACTGAACCTATCACGATTCGGCAGTGGTAATTCGGCTCCCGGCGCTAATAATAGATTTCAATCTGTTCGAAAGCACCGGTCTGTGAAAATAATAAATCTGGACGGAGAACACCAGCATTAGCACGTTTTCCAGGACCTTTTTCCACCCGATCGGCTCACCTACCGTATCGTAGCACCCGCATGTGATTGGGGCGCCCTGGTACATGTTGATCAGGATCATTACATCGAACATTACCAGGAGCACTCCGATCACTATTATGGATGTCCGGTACTTGAAACCGATGATTAAAAAAAGGCCTGCGACCAGCTCGATCCAAGGCAGAATGACAGCTCCCAGGTTCAGAAATACGTAGGGAACCAGCCGATAATTGGCTATGGCTTCCGCGAACTGGGCGGGATAGGGTATTTTGCTCAAACTCGCGTAGATGAAAAAATAACCCAGGTAAACCCTCAGCGCAAAAGAGACGTACTCGCTCGTTATCGCTCGTTTAATAAAAGATAGGATCATTTCGAAACCTTTTGCTCAACCGGATACCCGTTGGCCTCCCATGCCCGGAGGCCACCTTCCAAAACTCTTACATCCGTATATCCCCTTAGCAGCAGTTTGCCTGCAATTTCCTGGTCATAGGGCCTGCTTATCGAATTTCCGTAAACCACTATCTTTTTGTCCTTGTCTGCTTCGGAGAAACTCATCAGGTACACGATATCGAAAAGAGCCATCGGCATGTTGACCGCACCCTTTATGTGCCGCAACTGGTAGAAATTGTTGGGCATGGCGTCCACAATCAGAGTTTGTCCCTGCCGGTAATTTTCCATCGCAGCGGATGCGCTGATCGAGGGGACGGTGTCCGGACGCGCCGGGAATAGGGGAATTCCGTAAGGATTCGATATGTTAAAGGTTATTGCCAGAAGAACACTCACTCCAATGACAAGGACAAAATCGAACCAGGACACCCGGGAAGCCCTGATTACCGCATCGGCTTCTTGTTCTATGATTTCCTGGTCTTTGAGGAGCCAGCCGCGCATCTCCCGGACAAACTTCCTGGAAAGATCGGGGTAATCCCGCATCAGGCGGTCAAATCGCTCTTTAGAGAGCACCATGAGGTGTGTTTCGGCCAGACTCTCGACATTGGCGGTACGCGTCTCGCCCGCCAGAAGAGCCACCTCGCCGAAGTGCTCGCCCGGCCCACTTACAGAGATCTCCCTTTCGATCCTGTTCTCATGCCTGACGAAGATCCTGACTCTACCTGAACCGATGATATAGAAAGCATCAGCCGGGTCCCCCTCCTCGAAAATGATCTCGTGCGGCTGCGCATACCTGCTCTGGACAGTGCGGGCAAGCTCATCGAGTTCCTCGGGAGGCAAATCCCGAAGGACAGAGTTTTTCAACGCATTTTTTCTATCTTCCAGTTCGGCATCGGTCATTGCTGCGGCTATTTCTTTTTGTTCAGTGCCTTCAATTGCTTTACAAACCCGTCACGGTCCTGAATGACACCAGTGTGGCTGAAAAGCACTGTCCCGTTTTCGGTTGAAACGATCATTGTCGTTGGCGTGGGTACACCATTCATGGAGACCGAAATTGCGAAATCCTGGTCAGGCAGGACCGGAAAAGGCACCTTGAACTGCTTTTTGTAGGCCTCCACAGCGGCTTTTTCATTGCCGACCGCTATTGCTATAACCTTTACGTCGGCCAGCCCCGAGTCTCCCTGGATCGTTTTGTAGATGTTATTGAGTATGGGGGCGTTGGCGTGGCAGTAGGGGCAAAACGCGCTCATGAACTCAATAACGGCCAGCTTTGCTTTTATATCGGAAACTTTGAACGGCTCCATCGCCTTCAGGCCAAGATATTTCTGCGCCTGCGAAGAATCAGGGGCCGGAAGGGTGAACTTGGCAGCCGGGAATTCTTCCGCAGGCTGGGCGCAAAAAACCCCCTGCGACTGCAAAAGGATAATAAATGAACAGACAATAATCCGAAAAAAAATAATAGATCGCTTCATTTTCATCTCTTTTCTCCATCCGACGTTCGGCCGCAACCCCGGTTCCCGGCTTGTGCCGTTGCCATCCGGAGCACGTCATGCGGCGCTGCTGGTGACCGGTTACTCCACTTGGCGGGGCCTGTTATAATTTCTATCAATCTCTAATCAGTCAGATGGAGCAGAATAAGTGATGTGGCTTGCTCCGTCAATCACAAGATGAAATGATTTTGCTCTGTTTTACCAGTTGGACAAGTCCTGACTACAAAGATGCCACGCAGTGAGGCGCCCTTGTTTGGCCTTTAGCCGCACTCCGGGAACTTGCGCTGCTTTTTGCAGTCCTCATCTTTTTTGTCGCGAGGAGAAGACCCGGCCGACGAGTCCGTCCCGGGGAGTCCGACTGAGTAAAGCCAGGTAGAAATGCCCGGGGTTTTTTATTTTTATCAGGTCCAAGTTGTCAGGTGAGGATAAAAATGTAGCGTTGCCCTCCCCTATAGGGCAAGATAATATTCTGCCGCCTGGCTCATCATCAGGGGCCAACAAGGGCGGACCGTTGGCGGTTCTTTGCTCTGCGAGGGACTTTCACAGACCCTGCTATGCCGAACATCACCTGCCGGACTGAACGAGGAGGCCCCGAATGCGTAATGAAAATCGAGGAGCGGGATCAGAGGCCGAACTCAGGCGGCTGCGCGCCAGGGTTTCGGAACTGGAGTCGACGGTAAAAGGCCGCCGTGAAATGGAGAAGACTCTGCGGGATCAGCTTCGGTTCCTGCAAATATTGATTGACACCATTCCAAACTCGATTTTTTTTAAAGATAAAGACGGAAAGTACCTGGGATGCAATAAGGCATTCGAGCTGCGCATCGGATTGGACAGGGGCGACATTATTGGCAAATCCGCCTCTGACCTCTTTGAGGAAGAGCTTGCCGCTCGATATGAGCAGCACGACGCCGATCTTTTCGAGCGGCCCCGTGAAAAGGTATACGAAACAAGGCTGACTTACGCGGATGGGCAAGACCATGATGTAATCATAACAAAGGGAATCTTTACGGATTCCGAAGGCAATGTTGCCGGGTTGGTAGGAGTCACACTGGACATAACTGAGCGCAAGCGGGCCGAAGAAGCGCTGCAAAGAGCGCACGACGAACTTGAGGCGCGCGTGGAGAGGCGAACGGCTGCCCTGGCGGAGGCGAACCGCAACCTGGAAAAAGAAGTTGCCCAGCGAAGCAGGATTGCGGAAGAACTCCGAATGAGCTCTGAGAAGCTGAAGATATTTGCCTACTCCGTTGTTCATGATCTGAAAAGTCCCTCAATTGGAATTTACGGGCTTGCCAGACTGTTACAGAAAAACTTCGCGGGAATCCTTGGTGAGAAAGGAGCCGGTTTTTGTGACCATATAATGAAGGCATCGGAGCATGTGGCCTCCCTGGTTGATGCAATCAATCAGTTTATCGCCTCAAAGGAAACCCCGCTCAAAATAGAACCGATAAATATGGAGGAGGTATTTCGCATGTTGCGGGATGAGTTTTCGGCGAGACTGAGAGTGCGGCGGATAGAGCTGCTTCAGCCCAAAGGGATTCCGCTTGTGCGCGCAGATAAGATTTGCATCCTCAGGGTTTTTAGAAATCTGATCGACAACGCCGTCAAATATGGAGGCGACGGGCTCACTACTATTGAAATCGGCTATGAGGAATCACGGAATTTCCATCATTTCACGATAAGAGACGATGGGGCAGGCATCGAGGCTAAGGACAGCAGGGAGATATTCAACCTGTTTCAGCGGCAAGGCGCATCGGATGAGATCGAGGGTACGGGCCTGGGGCTTGCAATCGTAAAAGAAATAGTCGAACTGCACAAAGGGGAAGTCCGCGTGGAGCGGGGCTCAGAGGGTGGAACAGTCTTTCATTTATGCATTGCGAAGGATTTTTGACTCCGAAACTTCGGGACCCTCATCCGCGCAGGGCGCGACAGCGCATCCCTCCTCGATTGTTCGTTTCAATTGCCTCATGTTCCATGTTGCGAAGAGTTATGAAGACTCCAAGTGCATGATTTTGCCCCTTGGAGTCCATGCCGTTTTCTTGGGTGGGGTTACATCGAAGCATTCGATAAAATCTCCGACCTTGCCATGGGTCGAGCCTGAGACCTGCACACCAACCTGCTGGCCGGCCCTGGCTTCCTTTACCGGCTGCTTGTCGACCTGGAGCGATTCGATCCTGGCACTGTAGGCCGGTCCCATTGCAGTTACCACCCGGAAATGCTTCCCGACCTGGACAGTTCCTTCAACGACCTCGCAGCCTAAAATCACCCCTCCTTTTTTCGACTTGAAAGTGGCGATCACCTCACACTTTCCGGTAACCTTCTCTTCGGTCTCAACCGGCGCCAGACTCTGGGCTATAGCTTTGAGGTCGTCGGCCAGTTTGTAGATGACCTCGTAGAGGCGCACCTCCACCCCGTGTTCCTTTACCCACTGTTGCAGCTTCAGGGCGACTCCCACATTGAATCCTATGACAAGCCTGCCCCCGGTCAATGCCATCAGCAGGTCCTGCTTGGATATGTTCCCCACGCCTGAGTGGATCACCTTTATCTGCGCTTCGGATACCTTAAGGTTGGCAAGCAGAGCTGAAACGGCTTCAACACTACCCATAGTATCGCACTTGAGCACTATTTCGATTGTTGGCCTCCCCTCGCCGCGGCTTGCGAATTGGAGCGGGGTGCGCCTCATATCTTCCGGATCCTTATGGGAACGCTTTCTTTCGGGCATTTTTACTCTCCATTGCGGCTCGGAGCTGATTGCCGTAAATTGAACAAAACACTGCATCAAGTTAAGACCTGACAGAGTTGCAGGCCAGAGCTGGCGAAAAAAAACTCCCGGTGCGCGGGCTTAGTGCCCATCCGGAAACACCGGATATGGATGTATGAAATAATTCGACTGCTCTGCGAGGTCTGCCCCGGACTCGATGCGGGGGACCTTATCCCGATGCGGTTGACTTTAAGCCCTATGGTCATGATGCTGGGCCACTGTTCGTCATTGCCGGCAGCCGTCATTCCGGCAGTACGTCATCCCGTCAGTGCTTTTGAGCCGGGATCCAGAGCCGGGATCCAGAGCCGGGATCCAGAGTGTCTTCAAAGTCTTCCGGACCTCGGCGCCTGCCAAGCCCGCTCCGGGGTTCGCCGGGGTAACCGCGCGGGACGCCGAGTATCTCCTGAAGTCAACAGCATTGGGACCTGATCCGGGGGCGGGAAAGCCCCCTTTCCGGATAGGAACCGGCTAATGGCCGTGGGCGTGTTCATCCTGGCGATTCTCATGACCCGCGTGCTCATGATGGTGGTCTCCGTGCTCGCCCTCATGAGAATGACCTTGGTGTCCCGTTGCATGCTCGTGCCTGTGGGCGTGAGCATGTTCGTGTTCATGCCGGTGCTCGTGAGAGTGTTTGGCATTGCCATGCGAGTGCTCGTGAGAGTGAGTGTGGGCATGCGCGTGTTCATGATCGTGAGTGTGCTCGTGTCTTTCTTCCATGTGTATATCTCCCCGACAAAATGTTTCAATTTAAATTAC
>JBEKXG010000289.1:0-6505 GCA_049512295.1 Syntrophobacteraceae bacterium | reverse complement strand
GTTGGGATTTCCTCTGTCTCCCGGCAAAGGAAGATGCGGGGAGTCTTTCAAGCTGAATCGATCGGAAAGGTCCGGCCAATATGTGGATTGTCCGCCTTGCTCTTCGGCGTCCCTACACCGTTGCGGTCATGGTGCTCCTGATCCTTTCCATGGGCCTTCTTTCTCTGTCGAGAATGATTGTCGATATTTTTCCGGCCATCGACATCCCGGTCGTCATTGTGGTGTGGAGCTACCCGGGGCTGTCTCCGGAAGACATGGAGCGGCGCGTGGTGCTGATCAGCGAACGAGCCTACTCGACGACCGTAAACGGAATCGAGCGCATTGAGTCCACGTCCATTCCCGGAATTGGGATACTAAAAGTCTTTTTCCATCAGGGGAGCGACATCGCTTCAGCCATCGCGCAGATTTCTTCCGTCTCGAGCACCGTGCTGCGCCTGGCCCCACCTGGAATGCAACCGCCTAATATCTTGCAGTTCAACGCTTCGAATGTGCCGGTCGCCCAACTGACTCTATCCAGCGAAGACCTGCCCGAAGAGCAGATCTTCGACTACGGGTTGAATTTCATTCGTGTCCGGCTGTTTACGATACCGGGTCTGTCCACCCCCGCCCCGTTCGGCGGCAAAACCCGCCAGATCATGGTGGATGTAGACCCCGTAGCGCTTTCAGCCAAGGGATTGTCGCCACAGGATGTTGTCAATGCCCTCCAGGCATCTGACGTAATCATTCCTGCCGGGACAGCCCGCATCGGCAACCTCGAATACAATGTGCTGAGCAATTCCAGCCCCTCAACCCTCGATGAATTCAGGTCCATCCCCATCAAGGTCGTAGGCCGGGCACCCGTCTACATCAGCGACGTCGCCAGGGTCTCCGACAGCTTCGCTGTGCAGAGCAACATTGTGCATGTGAACGGTAAGCGCGCAGCCTATCTTGCAATCCTGAAGCACTCCGACGCATCCACTCTGGCGGTCGTTGAAGCGACGCGGGATGTTCTTCCGCTGATTAAGGAGACCGCCCCGGAAGGTTTGGAGTTAAAGATCGATTTCGATCAGTCCGTTTTCGTTCGTGCGGCGGTTGAAGCAGTGGTGAGTGAAGCCATTTTAGGGGCGCTGCTGGTTTCGCTGATGATCCTTTTGTTTCTCGGAAGCTGGCGGAGCATGTTCATTGTGATTGTGTCGATTCCGCTCGCGATTTTCTCTTCCATCATCGTTTTGAACCTTGCCGGATCGAGCATCAACATCATGACCCTGGGAGGCCTGGCGCTTGCCATAGGGATGCTGGTGGATGACGCCACGGTCGAGGTCGAAAACATTCACCGCAACCGCGCAATGGGAAAGCCCATGACCGTCGCCATCCTGGATGGGGCACGCCAGGTAGCTGTACCGGCCGTCGTGGCGACGCTCTCGATTTGCATCGTGTTCTTTCCCGTGGTGCTCTTATACGGGGCGGCGAAATATCTCTTCACCCCGCTCGCCTTGGCGGTTGTAGCAGCCATGTTGGCTTCCTATCTGCTTTCAAGGACGCTCGTTCCAACGCTCGCACGGATGCTTATGCCCGGTGAGCGCCTCGATGCGGGCGAGGACCCCCGGGATCTCGGTTCTCATGGGCTGCTGACCCGTACGATCATCCGATTTAATCGCTCACGCGACCGGGGTTTCGAACGCTTCCGAAACGCCTATATCTCTGTACTTGGAATTGTGCTTCGCCACTGGGTCTTCACATTAGTCGTCATCGCTCTGCCGCTGGCCATCACGATCGGGATGCTCTTCGACGTGGGCACTGATTTCTTCCCGTCCGTGGATGCCGGTCTCATGAAGCTCCACTTCAGGGCACCTTCCGGTACGCGCATTGAAGAAACCGAACGGATGACCGCCGCTGTGGAAGACACCATCCGGCAAGTGATCCCTCCCGGGCAAATCGACACCATCAACGACATGCTGGGCGTGCCCATCTTTTTTAACCTGGCCTTCGTGCAGACCGAAAACATCGGCGGCATGGATGCCGACATCCTGATCGCCCTGAAAAAAGGCCACAGTCCTACCGGGATCTATCAAAGGAAGCTCAGGGAAGTGCTGCCAAATGCCTTTCCCGGTTCGACTTTCTATTTTCAAGCGGCGGATATCGTGACCCAGGTCCTGAATTTTGGCCTCACCTCACAGCTCAGCCTGCAGGTGGAGGCAATGGACCTTTCCCTGGCTTACCAATACGCGAGAAAACTTGCGGACGCGCTTCGAACGGTTCCGGGGACCGCCGACGTACACATTAACGAAGTGCTCGACTATCCCACCCTGCAGGTGGATGTGGACCGTACACGGGCTGCGGATCTGGGCATGACCCAGCGCGACGTGGCTTACAGCGTCCTTACTTCGCTGGCATCGAGCGTCCTGGTGGCGCCCACTTTCTACCTCAATCCCCAAAACAATGTGAATTACAGCGTGGCGGTCCAGGTGCCGATTAACCGGATTACCTCTCTTGACAATATCCAGTTTCTGCCCCTGACTCCGCCCACAGCCGGCACGCTCCTGCAGCCCGATATCCCTGACCCGCCTTCGGAAATCGTCCAGGTCCCCTCGTCCAGCGTTGCGGACGTCGCCCTTGTACGGCATCGGGTCAGCCCCGAGAACGTCAGCCATTATACCATTCAGCGCATAGTCGGCGTGGATCTGAACGTGGATGGGCGTGACCTCGGATCCGTAAGTGGAGATATCAGGACAAAGATCGACGAACTGGGGAAACTCCCGCCGGGCGTACGCATTGCGCTGCGAGGCCAAAACGAAGTGATGGAGCAATCCTTCCTCAGCATGGGGCTTGGGCTCATCCTTGCCATCATGCTCGTCTATTTTCTGATGGTGGCGCTCTTCCAGTCCTGGCTGGACCCGTTCATCATCATTATGGCTGTGCCCGGCGCTCTTGTGGGAATAGTCTGGATGCTGCTCCTGACGGGCACCACTATCAATGTCGAATCCCTCATGGGGGCAATCATGGCGGTGGGGATCGCCACCTCTAATTCAATTCTGCTCGTAAGCTTCGCCAACGACTCCCGGGCAGAGGAAGGCAAGACGGCCCTTGAAGCTATTGTGTATGCGGCCGGAACGCGATTGCGCCCGGTCCTAATGACGGCCCTGGCCATGATCATCGGCATGCTCCCCATGGCGCTGGCTCTTGGAGAAGCGGGCGAACAGAACGCACCGCTCGGGCGGGCCGTGATTGGAGGCCTTTTATTTGCCACCACTGCAACGCTCTTTCTGGTCCCGATCTTTTATGCGCGGCTGCGGCAGAAATTGCCCGGAAAGCACATGCTCGAACAACGTTTTCTGGCGGAAGAGCAAGGCAAAGAGTGGGAGGAAGGACAATGAAAGACGGCCGGTCGCCGGATGAGTCGAAAAAGAAGGGGAGCCTCATCTATGTGCTCTTCGGCATCCTTTTGGTGGCGATAACCCTGTTGGTTGCGGTAAAGCTGCGTGCCTCACGGGAGGCAGCCTTCCGGGCAGATGCTCAGGCACGGGAATCGTCCGTCAAGGCCGGCCCTCTGGTGAACTATGTCAGCACCAGGCTCGCTCCCCCGGAGCGTACTGTCGAACTGGTCGGAGAAGCAAGACCCTACCTGCAATCGACGATCTACGCCAAGGTGAGTGGTTATCTGCGTGAAATCAGAGTCGACTATGGAGACGGCGTGACCGAAGGCCAGGTCCTGGCGATTATCGAATCCCCGGAACTCGATCGCCAGTACGATGCGGCAGTGGAAGACGCCAGGAACAAGGAAGCCTTGGCCAAACGGGGTTCGGTGCTGCTTCCGCAGAAAGCCATCTCGGCCGAGGATGCCCAGAACAGGGATTACGCGGCCCGGATAGCGAAGGCAACTGCTGCTTCACTTCAGGCCCAGAAGGACTACGAGATCATTCGTTCCCCTTTTGCAGGCATTATAACGGCGCGCTATGCAGACCCCGGCGCTCTTCTGCAAAACGCCACTACGACCCAGACGGCGGCTCTGCCGGTCGTGACGGTCTCCATGGTGGATAAGCTTAAGGTCTATGCTTACAGCGATCAGAGTAACGCCAATTACATCCGGGTCGGCGACCATGCCGAAATATGGGACGTCACGAGAAGCGAGGAAAAAGTACCCGCCACGGTAAGCCGTACAAGCGTCCAGTTGAACGCAAGGACGCGAACCCTCCTCCTTCAGTTTGACGTGGACAACAAAAAGCGCACTCTCGTTCCGGGGAGCTTCGTTCGGGTTGGGCTGGTTATCAAGACACCGCCGCGCGTCGAGGTGCCGGTTGAAGCCCTGATCTATCGCGCGGGTGGCAATCCCTATGTCGCGGTGATTACTGAAAAGAATACCGTGGCCTTCCATCAGGTGGTCATTGCCTTCAGCGACGGGAAAACTGCCCGTCTCGCCTCCGGCGTCCAGGAAGGCGAACGTGTCGCTTTGAACCTCGGCGCAGGCGTAAGCGAAGGCGAGCCGGTGCGGCCGGTACCGGCTAAAGAAAAGTGAAGATCGGCGGCTAAAGCTTCCCCGAAACGCATGGAACCGTTCTTCTTCCGCAGAACGACCACGCGGGGGACGACGTTGTAGGGGCAAAACATCTTTTGCCCGTGCCTGGTTTCAATCCACGCCCCCGCGCGGGGGGCGGCTCAGTCCTCAGTCCTGACTCGTTACATACAGGACCGCTAAAACAATCGCAATATTCGTTTCATACATAATTTTAAGAAAAGTGTTTCAAAAAGGGTTTCCGGAGTTACTTAATCCGACGCCTCGCCGACTCCATAATCAAAAAGGCGTGAGATGGCGGAACCAATTCGCTGCCTTTTGAGTTGAGCGGCGTCGTCCCCCCGTAGCGTTTTTTCGCCCGAACTTCCAGAGCGATTGCGGCAAGGCTGTACCTTATCTTCCCGAAAATCCGGCTGTTTTTTTCAGCTTGATTCCGAAAAGAAGTAGCTGGCAAACACGACAGAATGTATGTTATAAATGCTATCATGGCATTAATTCGATGCCACGACGTTTCACTCGCTATAAGCGTCATGCGTTGATTAAGGGAGGATACAGTGGCCCAAAATTCGCCCCCTGCCTGGAATGTTGATTGTCTCAGTACAGTCTCAATCATTGCCATGTCCCAGGATGCCCGTAAGGTCAAGAAGCTTGCACGGCAATTCAATCTCGTTGATGCAGACGATGAGCCGGATACGGCAGAAATATTCATGAGACTCCATACGGCCTGCCATACGAATACCGAGTTTTCCAAGGCCATAGCCAGGAAGCTGGACAAGCGATTCCACACCACTGTGTCTCAAGTACGATCGCTGGATGTAGACAGGATCAAAGCAATCGAGATGAACTGGCGCTTGCCGCTAATTTGGGCGGTAACAAGCGACGAGCGGGCGGAGGTGCGATGCTATGGACAGCATCTACTTCATGCTATGCTCTGGGACGCCCTCGGCCATGCATCCTCCGGCAAAGGAAAGGAAAGCGGCCTGCAAGAAGCGACGGAAGAGCTCGAAGCGCAGATCACCGGCCAGAAGGCCGAGATTGCGAGTTTGCGGGAGGAACTGCAAAGGAACACAGTTGAAAACGGAAGACTGCAAGAACTTCTTGCGGCCATAAAACATCGTCAAGAGGGAGCCCGATCGGATAAATCCGGCGAGGGTAGACTTTTGCGTGAGATTCGAAAGCTTAAACATGATCTGGAAAGCAAAATGGACAGGATAGAGGACCTTGAACGGATGCTTGCCGGTTCGCCTCTTTTGTCGCAGCAATCACACAGCGAGGGAGAGTCTTTAGAACACCAGCCCGATGGCCCAAGTACTTCTCCTGTCTCATATCAGCCTCTAGCCACCGACAAAGAGCGCTGCATCGCCGATAATGACTGCTGCAAAAAGTACTCGCTGGAGGGTTTGCGGGTAGTCGTCGTTGGCGGGAATAATAAAATGCTGCCGGAATATCGCGACGTCGTTAGTCAGTTTGGGGCCGAGTTTCTTTTCCATGACGGCAAGGTGAGAAATGGGAGCGATAAACTGAAGAACGTGATCAACTGGGCCGATATTATCATTTTCATTACTTCTATGAACAGTCATGGCGCCCTGAACGTGATGAGATCGGTCTGCAGGAAGAAAGCGAAGAAGTTCATCGTGTTAAAGGAAACGGGTTCGGAATCGATTGCGAGAACCTTAAGGAACTACGCCGCATAAAAGCAAAACGAATGCGAATCCAGCGGACATCATATGCCACGATTTCTGTGCGGCGCCACATAGCTCGTGTAGAAGGCGCAAGCCCAAGACCCCGAATTTCCGCGACAATGAGTTACGTTGAATCTTAACCGATCAAACGGGCGTTTGGGACGACGCTCTATAAATCATACGGCATCCCAATCAAAAAACTTAAGAAATTGACGCTGAATTCCTTTAACCAGCAGGAGATGAAGCATGGAAACCAGTATTCGTAATCACTTGAAAGGTAAGGTCAAAGACATCGTCCTTGGTGAAGTTGTTTCTGAAGTGGAAATCGAGACTC
>JBEKXG010000288.1:0-8304 GCA_049512295.1 Syntrophobacteraceae bacterium | reverse complement strand
AGCGAAAGGGATTCATAGGCGCGGCGAGCCAGAGGGAAGGCCACGTGGAATCGTCCTTCGAAGAGCGGGCGGCGCCATTCATATAAGAAGTCAAACACATCAGCTATGAGATCTCTAACTACCGCATCCTGGCGCGACTTAGGGGGAACCTTGCCTAGGGCAAAAACCGCGCGGGCAATAAGGGAGCCATACGAATCTGTGATTGAGACAACCGGCTGCAGTTGGCTCAGAAGATCCTTTCGCCTAGACTCTGCAAAGAACGCGAGTTCTCGATATAGGCTGGCTCCTGATTCCAATTGATTCGGTTGCCCCCGTTTTTCAGACATAACTCATCCAAGATGCGCCGCAAAACGGACTGTGAGGTACATGTTGTCACCCTCACGGACAAAAGGTTGCATGTACACTCCACCTTGAAGGCCTTTGGAGGTGAGGTCGGGGGACCTATCCATTCGGTATCGCACGGTACCGAATGGATGGCTCGGTCATCAAAATACACTGTAGCTTAATTGTTAGTTTCCAGCCATTTCTCTAAAGTTTATTAACATAGTCAGCCAGCCCAGCCTGCGTGACCACCACTGAATCTTGACCAAAGAAAGTTCTATATCGCCCTTCGGCAGGGGTATCATCCAGCAGAACGACTTCAATTGTCTTTTGGGGTTTGGTTCCTTTCGCATACTTCAGATGAGTAGTCTTGAGTAAATGTTTGAACTCGTAGTCGGCATCTGGCAATGAATAGCCGACGAATATCCACCTTTTCGCATCGGTGAGAATCTTCTCCGCTGCAAGCCATGAACTTGCGAAGGCATGCGTCCGGAAGGATTTTTTGAAGCTAAATGTCGCGATATGTGGGCCTACGGACGCCTGGCAGAGTCTGCAGTTCCGTTCTTTTGGGGAGATCCCAACGATCTGCGAAAATCTTCTGTCCGTGACGCTCTCATCGAAAAGTCGGAAGTCAGCTTTAATAAGGCCAGCGTGTATGCTTAAGGAAAGTTTTCTGTGGCGATCAAAGAAAACGCTCCTACAGTTGTCACAGTATACCCAGTTGCTTGACCCGTGCACTTTGGCCACACCAACGCGCCTTACTTCACGTCTGTTCTCTCCAGACCATTCCAACGCTTGGACGCAGTAATCAATCCCAATATTGGGGTCGTGGAATTTTAGGTGCCTTTCGAGAACGATATCCCAGTTGAGGACCACAAAGTGAGTTGTGATTGGTTTTTTAGCTGGTATCAAGGACTGGAGCAGGGCAGAGATCTCTTTCGAGGGATCAAACCGCTGATCGAGTATTGAAAAAACGCGGTAAATGAGCATTCGGCGGATTGCGCGCAGGAGCTTCGGCGTGAGCTTTCTTCCCAAATTATGTCCAGACCCGGCAGATAGATCGATCACGGTGAAAATGTCTTCGAGGCTCGGGAGTGAAGATCCTTCAGTCCAATAGAAAGCCGAAGCCAAGAATTCTGTTAGGGCCTTAGTAATAACGAGGTCAGCTGGTGTATCAAAGTTTTCACTGAGGAGGGTCCCGGAGAACTCCCCCTGCAAAGGGATTCCAGCACATCTCGAAAAACCTGCTCCAAGAATAAGCGCAGTATCTGCTGTGTGCACAAACATCGCACTACTCCGGCGTGCTTGCAATCCGCATTAAAAGACGTTTCTGGCCCCGAAAACTTCCTCTGGATCGGTCTTGGAGTTTGGGCATGAGCTTCGCCATCTACTCCTAATTCGCTACGTCCCTATCCTTGCCCCGAACTTTCTCTTTTGGTCCAGCAAGGACGATTTAAATTTTGATTAACGTCGAAGATACGCAAGCTCCTCATGATATTGCCAAACATCTTGCAACATGGGAAAATGAGATTTCAGACCGTAAGCATAAAAGGATGGTTTGGCGGTTCCTAGCTTTGTGGGCTCTCGTGGTTTCCCGGATTGGGGAGCTGTCGGTATGAGAGGGGGGCATTTTTTATTTTGGGGGTATTTTGGGGGGGGTGTTGATTTTATTCTATAACAAGAACTATGCTATTTCATATACTTATAGCATTAGTTTAATGGACGCCGCCGCTCGGAGAGAGTTGCAGCCCAGGTTGATTCATGGGTATAATCATGGGTAGGCACTTAAGGGCAAAATAAAAAGCCCATGAAATCATGGGCTTACGCTGCTATTCTGGCGGAGGGAGTAGGATTCGAACCCACGGTTCCGCTGCTAACGGAACAACGGTTTTCAAGACCGCCGCCTTAAGCCACTCGGCCATCCCTCCAAAAGGGAATAATATTCCCAATTAGAGCGCATACTTTAGCGTGCCCGCCAGGAACTGTCAAGACACAGGAACGCAGGACGGGACGCAGAGTCCGGAGGCAGGGAAGGAAAAGACCAGCTTCCCTGGCGCAAATCCCGGATCAGTGTGTTTCGCAGAGTGTGGAGATTTCGATATCCGTCTTCTCTGCTTCCTGCTTCCCGCATCCGAATTCTCACTTCCGCCCCCCGCCCACCGCTTCCGATACCCGATTTCCGTTATTGACCTGAAACCACTGCTGCAATTAGAATCCTCTTCGGGTTCATCTTGAGAACCTGCTGCAACTACCCGAACCCAAGAGGTTTAAGCGGCATGAATATCGCCTACTTTGACTGTTTCTCGGGCGTGAGCGGGGATATGGCGCTCGGCGCGCTGTTAGACCTCGGAGTTCCCCTCGAGGCGCTCACCTCCGCGATGAAACAGCTCCCCCTCAAAAACTGGTCGATTGTGACTCGCAGGGAACTCCGGGGACCAATCCAGGGGATGCGCGTCATTATTTCGGCCGGCGAGCAGCCTCATCGCAGGTTCTCGGACATTCAGACCATTTTCAACGAAAGCGGCCTCGATTCCAAGGTCCGGGAAAAGAGCCTGGCCATCTTCGAACGTCTTGCCGATGCCGAAGGGCGTGCCCACGGGGTCCCACCGCTGAGTGTCCATTTTCATGAAGTCGGCGCGGTCGATTCCATCCTCGACATTGCGGGAGTCGTATTCTGCCTGGAATACCTCAAGGTAGAAAAAATTTACGCCTCACCCGTTCCCCTGGGCAGGGGGTTTGTCAAAACGGAGCACGGGACCATTCCGCTGCCCGCCCCTGCAACTTCGATTCTTCTCTCAGGCGTTCCAGTCTATGGATCGTCCGTCGAGCGCGAGTTTGTCACCCCGACCGGCGCTGCTATCCTGGCGACCATGGCCGAATCCTACGGTCCGATTCCCACAATGACGGTCGTTGCCACCGGCTGCGGCGTCGGGGCCAATCCGGCCAACGATCCGCCGAATCTTTTGCGCGTCTGGCTGGGGCACGAGAAAGTCACCCTCAGCCAGCGTGACCTCATCATAATCGAGACCAATATTGATGACATGAACCCGGAATTTTATAATTATGTGTCCGGAAAGCTTTTTGCGCTGGGCGCTCTGGACGTAAGCCTCGTTGCCGTTCAGATGAAGAAGAACCGGCCGGGCGTTTTGCTCCGGGCGCTCATGGAACCTGCGATGGAAGCGGCGGCGGCCCGGATCATCTTCTCCGAAACCACCACGCTCGGGATTCGGGTGCAGGATGTAAGAAGGATCGAGATTCCGAGGGAACAAAAGACGGTTCCAACTGTTTTCGGCCCGTGCAAAGTAAAGTGTGCACTGCTCCCGAACGGCAGCGAGCGGCTGATCCCGGAATACGAGGAATGCAGGCGGATTGCCGAGGAAACGGGGACCCCCCTCCCCGATGTTTACAGGCGAATAATCGAAAGCGCAAAATGATCTCCCGTTTTCCCGGCGGTTTTTTCCGGCGATGCTTAGATTTAAGCCTGACTGAAACAGTGAGATCAACCACGGCTGCGGCCCGGGGAGACGGGTTTTGCGGACGGGACGGGGTTAAAATATGTCCGATAAGCCTTCTCATGTCACCGGAAGCCTGCTTACAATCGGCGATGAAATTCTGCTCGGAGACATACCGAACGGAAACGCCCACCATATAGCGATCGAGCTGCGCGCTCGAGGTTTTCTTCTCGACAGGATGGTTACCGTCGGAGACATCGAAGACGATATCATCGAACATCTTGGCCGATGCCTGAACCGGGCTCATTTTCTCATTGCAACCGGGGGGCTGGGCCCAACCGACGATGACAGGACCTGCTCCGCCGTATCCAAGGCCTTCGGAAAACCCCTGGTCTGCAATCGCGATTACGCTTCCTGGCTCAAAGGCCGTCTCTCCGAGTGGGGGGTGGACTGGTCGCGGGAAGTGGAAAAAATGGCCGAACTGCCCGAGGGGGCGGTAAAATTAGGACTTAATATGGCCGGGTTCTTTCTGCTCCACAAGGACGTCCCGTGCTACTTCCTGCCCGGTGTGCCCAATGAAATGAAACACCTGCTGGAAAAAACCGTGATCCCCGACCTTGAAACAAGATTTCCCAACCGATGCACATACCTCAAACACACCGTCCGGGTTCAGGGCCTCCTGGAAGCCCAGGTGCACACGAGGCTTCGGCCCTTCGACCCTGGTCGTGAGGGTGTGGACATAGGCTATTATCCCCAGGGAAGGGAAAACTGGGTATCCATATTCGCGTCCGCGCAAAACGAGGAAGCGTGCCGCGAGCTTGTGAACCGCGCTGAGGAGAAAATCATCGCGCTGATCGGCGCTCACCACATAAGCGGCCACAATGACGACTGCCTGGAGAAGGTGATCGGGCGCCATCTGCGTGAGCGCGGCTGGAGGCTGGCCATTGCCGAATCCTGCACGGGCGGGCTCCTGTCAAGAAAAATAGCGGCGGTTCCGGGCGCCTCGGACTACCTGGACCGGGCGTTTGTTACCTACAGTAATCGGGCGAAAACCGAGCTTCTGGGCGTATCGGAAGAGCTGCTGAGCGCCCACGGCGCTGTAAGCGAGCAGGTGGCGCTGGCAATGGCCGAAGGAGCGCTCAACAGCGCCGGTGTTGAGGTCGCCGCCGGGATAACCGGCATTGCCGGCCCTACCGGAGGCGCCCCGGAAAAACCCGTTGGGACTGTCTTTATTGCCTGCATGACTCCTGCACGAAATAGAGTCGAAAAATACTCCTTCGGCGGAACGCGCGAGCAAATCCAGGAAAGCGCAACCCAGGCGGCCCTGGTGATGATGTGGAAGCTGTTGACCGGAGATGCCCTGCTTGTGTGCGATTGAGCCGGGGTTTCGATTAATTGGTGATGATATGGCTCGGGATGCAACGCTTCAGTTAGTAAGCCTATCTCACGAGGACCGTATATGATGCAATCACCCGAATCTGCAGACTGGGTCGAGTCGGTCATCAGGGAGTTCGTGGAAACCTCTGCGGAAAACAGTCTCAAGAATCCGGCAAACGACAGGGCGTTTGATAGTCCGCTTGTCGGCTTTTCGTCAGGCGACGATCGACTCTACCAGGATTTCAAGGTCCATGTCGGCCCGTTTCACTGGACGCCAAAGGAGGTATTTGCCCTGGCCTTCCCGAACCTGAAGGTTGGGGCTGAAGAGATCTCCGTAATAAGCTGGGTCCTTCCTCAGACTGAGGCGACCAGGAGAGAAAATCGCAGACAGGACATCTATCCGTCACAGAGTTGGGCCAGGGCCAGGATTTTTGGCGAAGAGTTCAACGTCAAAGTGAGGAAACACCTGGTGGAAGCACTCATTGGACAGGGCCACGAAGCCGTTGCCCCCGTGTTTCTCCCGAATTGGAAGATCGAAGAATCGGAGCGGTTTACTTTTGCCTCAACATGGTCCGAGCGTCATGCTGCGTACGCATCGGGGCTTGGCACCTTCGGGCTGTGCGATGGACTGATTACCGCCAGGGGCAAGGCGATGCGCCTTGGTTCGGTGGCGGCGCGGATCAGTATCTCCCCGACTCCTCGCCCGTACAGCGATCACCATGAATATTGCCTTTTCTATTCAAACGGTGCGTGCGGGAAATGCATTGAACGCTGCCCGGTTCAGGCTGTCTCGGTCAACGGCCACGATAAACTGAAATGCCGTTTTCATGTTAAAATTGATGCGGCAAACCATGTCAAGTCGCACTATGGCTTTGAGGGCTACGGATGCGGGCTGTGCCAGACCGGTGTGCCCTGTGAATCGAGGATACCGACAAGGGGTGAGCCCTAGCAGGGGTAAATCCATGGGACCATCCATACGCAGCTTTATTGCGATCGACCTGTCGGATTTGGTCCGGCGGCAGCTCGAGGCGCTCGTCCAGGAGCTAAGGAAGAGCGATGCCCAGGTTGGATGGGTGAGGATCGAAGGGATTCACCTCACGCTCAAATTCCTTGGTAATGTCGCGCCCGAGTTGATCGAAGAAATAAAGCCCCCGCTTGCCGGGATAGCTTCTCAGACCGCGCCGATTCGCGTTGAGCCGGCGGGGTGCGGCGCCTTTCCCACGATCAAGGCGCCCCGTGTGATCTGGGTCGGGCTCCGGGGGCAGATCGCCCGGCTTGCTGAACTTGAGCGGCGGGTGGAAGCAGCGATGGTCTCCCTTGGTTTCAAGCCGGAAGAGCGCCCGTTTAAACCTCATCTAACTCTTGGCCGGGTCAAAGGCCGGTTGCGGCTTCAGGCCCTCCAGCAAATTCTTTTTGCGCATCGGGACTTTACGACGGAACCCTTTGACGCTGCTGAAGTTGTATTGTATAAGAGCGAACTGAGGCCGGATGGCGCTCGATATACTCCTTTGTTTAAAGCGCCTTTCTCCGGGCGCCCCGCCCCAGCAGACGAATAAATCATATTCCATGTAAATTTCAATCGAAATAAGGAGGCCCGATTCAATGGGACTTAACGACGACCGGCAAAGAGCTATCGATGCGGCGGTTTCCCAGATAGAACGCATGTGTGGGAAGGGCGCCATTATGCGGCTCGGGGAAGGCGCCAACGTGGAAGTGTCCGTCATATCGAGCGGCTGTTTGTCGCTGGATATCGCGCTGGGGATCGGCGGCGTCGCGCGGGGCCGCATTATCGAGATATTCGGCCCTGAGTCTTCCGGAAAAACCACTCTGGCGCTGCACATCATCGCCGAGGCGCAGAAGCTTGGGGGCCTGGCAGCCTTTGTGGACGCCGAACACGCCCTGGATACTCAGTATGCCCGAAAACTGGGGGTCGTGGTGGAAGACCTCCTGGTCAGTCAGCCCGACTACGGCGAACAGGCGCTTGAGATCGCCGAAATTCTGGTCCGAAGCAACGCCATCGACGTCATAGTGATCGATTCGGTTGCTGCGCTCGTCCCGAAAGCCGAAATCGAAGGCGAGATGGGCGATCCGCACGTCGGGCTCCAGGCGCGCCTTATGAGCCAGGCGCTCCGCAAGCTCGTATCCGCTATCAGCAAGTCGAAGACCGTCGTCATTTTCACCAACCAGATCCGAATGAAAATAGGAGTCATGTACGGCTCGCCGGAAACTACGACGGGAGGCAACGCCCTCAAGTTCTATGCCACCATGCGGCTCGACATCCGCCGGGTCGGCCCGATCAAGGAAGGTCAGGACATTATCGGTAACCGAACCAAGGTAAAAGTCGTCAAGAACAAGATAGCGCCCCCATTCCGCGAGGTCGAATTCGATATCATCTACGGGCGCGGCATATCCAGGGAAGGCGACATTCTGGACCTGGGGGTTGAGTCGAATCTTATAGAGAAGTCCGGCACCTGGTATTCGTATAGTGGAGAAAGACTCGGACAGGGGAGGGAGAACGCGAAGAATTTTCTGAGGGATCATCCCGATCTGGTTTCTGATATCGAGGTGAAAATTCGCCAGGCTTGCAATCTCAAACCGATTGCCGGCGCTGCATCCGTGGCGGCTGACTGACGGAAGCCGGAGAACAGACGACAGAGGACAGAGGGCAGAAGAAAGTCAGGAGATTGTATTCATGAAAGCCAGCGAAATCCGAAAGGCCTTTCTCGAGTTTTTCAATGAGCGCGGGCATGCGATTGTAAAAAGCTCCTCGGTAATTCCTCACGACGACCCCACCCTGCTCTTCACCAACGCTGGCATGGTGCAGTTCAAGAGGACTTTTTTGGGCGAGGAAAAGCGGCCGTATTCACGCGCGACCTCCAGCCAGAAATGCATGCGGGCGGGCGGCAAACACAACGACCTCGAAAATGTCGGCCGCACGGCGCGGCACCATACCTTTTTCGAAATGCTCGGGAATTTTTCCTTCGGTGATTATTTCAAAGAGGATGCGGTCAAGTTCGCTTGGGAGTTTCTGACCGGGGATATGGGCCTTCCGCAGGATAAGCTCTACGCCACGATCCACGAAGGCGACCGGGAGATGAACCTCGGAGCGGACGAAGAGGCCCGCGAGTTCTGGGCGCGATATCTTCCCGGGGAG
>JBEKXG010000287.1:0-6527 GCA_049512295.1 Syntrophobacteraceae bacterium | reverse complement strand
CTTTTGTGTTTTGGGCTGAGATGCTGAATGACAACAAAGGCCATCCCGGTATCGAGGGGCATAGGGGCCAGGAAAGCTTCCAGGGCCTCCAGGCCGCCGGCAGATGCGCCTATACCGACAATAGGAAAATCCACCGGCGCATCTCCTTTTGGGCTAATCTTCTTTCGTGGTCCGGATGTGGTCATAAGTTTTTCCTCAGCTTGGGGGAAATTTTCTTTAGCGGCTGTAATACTTTATCATATAATTATCGCACAAATAGCAGGCTCAGTCCATGCCAACTGATGATGATTCGATCGTTGAAAAGCTTGGCTGACGATGTGATTCAGCGAGAAGTCAGGGCCCTTCCATCCATCCGGTTGTCTCGATCAGTACAAGGGCCCTGTAATTCCTCAAAAACCCGAAGGAGAATCGTTAATGGACAAGAATAGTCAGAACAGCAACGCCATTTTACGCAGTGAAGCCGAAGTGAAACTGAAAGATTGGATACTTCACTCTAGATGAGCAGTGCCTGATCTAGGAAGCCAATCTTACCGCCGCGAGCCAGTTGGGCACTGAAAGAGCACGTCTAGGCAACAGCATTTTTCCTTCTTACGTTTGCGAGCAGGATAAGGAAAGATCTCGTTTACACATCGCGAGGGTCTTCAAGACAAGGGAGCGGCAGACCTGTGAGGTGAGGCTGAGGGCAAGAGGCAGCGACGAATTCTACGTGCGGCTTGAGAGTATATTCATTGAGGATAAACACGGCACGGGCCGGTGCAGAACGTCAATTATCGACATCTCCCGCTCCAAGATTGCTGAGCAAGAGTTGCAGCGGGTTCATGACGAGTTGGAAAGAAGGGTGGAGGAACGCACGGCCGAACTCAGTGATGTTGACGGCAATGGGCTAAAGCCGGTGAGAGGAATGACGAGATTATGACCATATTAGACGCGCGCAGAGGGACACCTTACGCAATGGAATTGAACGAATCTCGTAAACGTTCTTCTTCCGCTTCATGCGATTATCGTACGTCCATCCGGCCCCGCCTCCCGTTCTGTTGTCATCAATGCGTCCGTTGGGCTTTAGTGCCGATTTATGGCTACTGCGCCAGGTTCTTCAACAAGAGGCATGAGGAGCAACCTGAGCAGTGTCAGTCTCCCGGGGTCTTGAAGATGCGATACCCCTATAGTCATGCCTTCGTGTCCCCTCGTCGCACTGATACTCCGCTATGGGTTTGGACGTGACATCAATCTCGATATCCTCGTATTTTCCGCCCAACCTGGGCGTCATTTCGAGAAAATTCTTTCACGGCTTTCCGTTGGGTTCATTCAAGAAAAACCTAACTTTCAGCATCCTATTTCTCCTCTTTCCAGCCGCCGCCTTTTTTAAGCTCCGTCATTCGGCCAAGGAATCGATCCGGCGGGAGAAAATCCACCAGGCGCAGATCCCGTTTCTCCTTGCCGCCAGTATCCAGAAACACTATTGTCGGAACCCCTTTCACCTCGTATTGCTGCAGCAACCGCTCATACATCGGGTTACCGCCTTTGGTCACATCCACTTTAAGCATTACGAAGTTGCTCTCCGCCTGGTTTACCACCGAAGCATCGTGAAAAGTGACTTCTTCGAGTTCGCGGCACGGAGCGCACCATGTGGCATAGAAATCTATGATGACAGGCTTCTTCAGATTTTGAGCCTCATTCAAGACTTCTTGCGAATAGGGCTTCCAGGTAACGCCAGGTCCTTGCATCGCCCGGGATGTGATGAGGAAAGCCGCCAAAACCAGGCAAATGACGCCGACCGCACCTTTTAACCAGGGAAAAGCCCGGAAGTTGGCCTGATTTTTGTCGATCCACCCAAGGTGCAGTCCTGCGGCCATGGCGACAAGGGCAAACAGAACGGTTTCCCGGTGGCCGGGAAGAACAGGTCTTATGAAATGGGCGGCCATTGCGACCAGGACCCAGCCCATCAGCTTTCTTACCCAGATCATCCAGCCGCCGGAGCGGGGGAGTTTTTCCAGTTGCCCCGAGAACATCGCAAGAACGAAGAGGGGAAGTCCCAGACCCAGGCTCAAGGTGAAGAAGATCAAGAACCCCAGCCACGGGCTTCCCATGCTCGCAACCCAGGTGAGAAGTCCCAGAACGAACGGGCCTATGCAGGGAGCTGCGACTACCCCGAGGGTCAGCCCCATAAAGAGGCTTCCGAGGTATCCCGTATAGGATTTTGCCGCTGCTTGTGTGAGGCCGCCCGGAAGACGCATCTCCCACAACCCGAAAAGGCTCGTTGCAAAAAAGATAAGGACCGCCGCCACGACAATAAGGACGATGGAATTTTGCAGTATCGATCCCATGAGGCTGCCGGTGAGTGAGGCAACAACTCCGAGAACCGAGTTGGTGACCGCCAAACCCATCATGTAACACAGTCCATGCGTGACGAGATTCCCGTGGCCTTCTCCTCCCTTTGCGGCCTGGCCCCCGAAATAAGAAACCGTGACGGGGATCAGGGGATAGACGCACGGGGTGAGATTTAAGGCCATGCCGCCTGCAAATATGCCCAAAAGTGTCCAGATCATGGCCCAACCGTATAGAGGTCCGGGAGCTTTGGGTTCTTCGCTGGTTTGAACAAGACCGGCCGGGGCGCTCGAAATGGGCAGGCCTCTCCCCTGCCATTCCGGATAGCCGCAGGGATCACGATAAATGTTCTTATAGCCGAGTTTTACGGCCACACGGGCCGCTGAGTCGCTGCGGACTCATGTGAGGCCCGCTCAGTAGAAAATGATAGTGCGGGCCTTGTCCGGTCCAAGGAATGTTTCGAGTGCCGAAGCCTTGCGCCATCTGGACCACCAGGTCGGCTCCACGGGAAAGTTCACCGCGCCGCTGAGGTGTCCTGTCCGATATTCCCACTCCTGGCGAGTGTCAACAAGAAGAAGACCGTTGGCGTCCTTTTGATAACGTTCCGAAAGCTGCTCGGTGGTTATGATCTTGTAGCCGCCGGCTTTCGCTTCGGCTAAAACATCATCCCACGTAGCCTGCCCGGGAGTTACGGCACGGTTGGTGAACCACAGGACTCCAACGGTAAGCACTACCGCCACAAGGGCTATACATGCCGTTTTCCTGCTCTGCATAAAAAGGCCTTTCCCGATTGCTGAAAGCCGCTGCAATCTCAGAGTTTGCCTTCCCGGCTAAGCTTGGATAGAAGGAACGTCGCCCCTCTTTGCGAGAGGCCCAGCTTTTCGGCAAGTTCTCCTGCATTGAGCGGCCCGTACTTATTTACAAGTGAGACTATCTCCTCTTCCAACTCTTCAAACCAGTCTTCGAAAAGCACCAGGAGATCCGGGTCGGTGATCGCCATAAGCTGCTTTGACTGAGCAACCTTATCCACCAGTCTTTGGCACATATGCGTCGGGTCAACACCTTCGCCCATGCATTCGGCCAGTCAGAGATGAACGAGGCTCGAAACCTTATCGCCTTTGGATTCTCCCATGAGGTCCCAAAGAAATTGCGAACGCGCCTCCTGGCCCAAAGCTGAGAAAAGCACCTTCAGCACCTTTGCCATCTCTGCGAGCGCCACCTCCGGGTCCATGCGGCTAACTATTTTCAGCATCTCTTCCATAGGGATCAGTTCCTCCCATTCACCTAAAAGGTCTTCCTCGCGGCTAACAGGTCTGTCGCCACAGTGCTTAAAGTTCCAATGACATCAAGGATTCTGGGGTCAACCAGCTCGTAATAGATGAAAGGACCGTTGCGCTCGATCTTTACCAGGAGTGAACGCTTGAGCTCTTTCAGGTGATGGGAAACAAGGGGCTGGGAGAGACCGAGTTCCTCGACTATACTTCCAACCGACTTCTTCCCACTGCTTATGTGATGAAGAATGCGCAGCCGATTCTCATCCGAGAGGCTCTTGGCCAGAAAAGCGATTGTCTGAAAGTATTCGGCCGTCAATTCCGATTCCTTCAGCCGCTCTTCCTCACCCCTCTGCATTTTGCCGGTTCTTAATGATTCACCCCTGTTTTGCATTGCGCTGTCCTGTCTTATCGGGAGCGATGGTCACAACGTATAAATGTACATTTATATGCGAATTCGTTGATAGTCAAGGGGAAAAGTTGGGACTAAAGAGTCTTTTTGGTGGTGTCGGGTCGAAAGACGGAGGGGGACTGATTTGACGAAGTTCTTATTGATCGGTCTTCAATTCTATTTGTCCGGTCCAGGTAAACCGGTTCTATTTCGATCCTGCCAATCTTAGATAGTGTCCATCCGGAAACCCTGATAAGACACTAGGAGTTTCCGGACGGAAACTAGATACTCTGCTCGAAAAGTTCATCGCGGGCATGGCCCCGGGAGCGCAGCACGGTCTCGGCCTTACAACCTCACGCCTTTTCGGGGGTGTCCCATCGGGACGTGAGGTACTGCTACGGCTCGACCAAAAAACCGAACTTTTTTATCGCCTCTTCATCCAGGACACCCAGCCTTGTTATTGCCTCGGCGGTGAAGAGCCTGAATGTTCCGACGGACTTCGCGCAGAGCGTATTTTCCTCTTTATAAATAAAGCCCTCCACTGTGGCCTCTCGTTTTCCCCTGACTTCGAGCACCCTGCCTTCCACCCGTATTTGCTCGCCAATGTGGACAGGTTTCTGGAATTCGACCGTCATTGCATGGGTGAGGGCGAATTTTTTCAAGAAGTGGATCGCGGTCCAGCCCATTGTTTCGTCGAGCATTGTCGCAAGAATGCCCCCATGAACCAGATTATCCCACCCGCAGAGGTGGCTCGGCACAGTCAACCACGAGAAAAGCGCCTCGTCATCGGTGAAAAATTTCATCTGCAGACCGTAAGCGTTGGTAGAGCTACACCCGAAACAGTCATGATCTTCCCTGTTGGTAAGCGGCCTGTAATTACCGCTTCTCTCCATTGATCTTCCTCCGCAATTTTGCCGGCCCTCGAGACTTGAGAAAATCGAGCCGATCAACAGCTAAATCGACGCTAACGCCCTGCCGCCGCCCATCCCCCCGGCCCTTCGCCCGTTTTTCTGATCAGCGACGCCAGGTGTTCGGGCGGGTAGACAATTATCTCGTTGTCCAGCAGCTTCTGAAGATAATAATCGTCTGTCCGGTAATGGGGATGCATGTTTTGACGATTGATCAACCGCAGAAAGCAGCGGAATTCGGGAGCGGCTTTTTCGAGAGGCCCGCTGAAGCATGAGAAGTTAAATGTGGAAAACTTCAGGTCATGATAGACAAGAAGCGCTCGGCGGACACCTTCGGCCATCGCCCGAATATCCTCGTTATCCCATTGCAGGAAGTGGGAATTGTGCGGCCACACTGCATTCACCTCGTTTACTCCTATCGGGGAGAACGCGGTGAACCACCGGCTCGGGCCTATTTGTCCCAGCCATCTTTGTCCCGATTCCCTTTCCGTTTCGATGAGATCCAGCCAGTAGCACGAACCGGTATCCCGATAGTAAGCAAGGCTCCTTTCGAGCAGCAGCCGGTGGTGTGTAGAAGGAAGCGCTGATCCGATTATCTGGAGGTGAGGGTGTAAAATACTGCTTCCAGCGGGAGGCATGAAGTTTGCGTTGATGGTAAAGAACCGGGCTTCGCGGTCAACTTCGAAGCACCTTCTGATGAATTCCAGGCATACCGAGAAAGCGTCGAAGAGAAGCGAGGAGGGAAAGTCGTCCAGGGTTCGCCCATGCTTCTGTCCTACCATGACAACAGCGTGATAGGGCGCCAGAGGAAAGAGGTTGGGAAATAAAACGATTTCCCCTTTTTCGAGCCGCCCCTCCGGGATGAGGCGTTCGGGGTAGCGGGGTGAATTCTTGCGCCACTTCCCGTCGCACATGAAGCACTGTTCCCTCGTATCGTCGATCCGCTGGTGAAGGTATGCGTAATCCGTTTCCGGGAAAAGGGTCGAAACCTTACCTTTCAGTGCGTCATTGAGTACGCTCTGGTGCCCGGTGAGCGGGTCCAACCGGACCTCGATCTTCTGCCTGTCAAGCTCTCCATTCCTGGTCGGGTTGTGGAATTCGACAACCTGCTCCCAAGTCTTGAAGGATATTCTTGGCATCGCATTTACCCTCGTATATGGATTTCCGCATGAACACCAACTAATTACCAGCAGGCTTATCCCTCAAAAGCCACCTTCCAATTGGCCCGGTCCGGCCCAAAAAAGGCCTTGCCAGCTCCGGGATGAAATAACCCGAGAGGAATGCAAAAACGACCCCGAAGCACAATCCGCTCAAAATAATTTCCGAAAGGGCAGCCAGGTAGGGCGAAAATTGCGGATTGAAAAGATTTGCCTTTGCGGCGCCCCAGGCCGGCAGGATCGAGACCGCTGACAGGAGTACGACTTTGCCCGTACCGGACAGCAGCCCGGAAAAAGCGTCGCCGCCGAACGCGGCTTTCCACCGGAACGTCATAGCGGCGCTGTAGAAGAAAAGGGAGGCGGCGCTTGCACATGCCACTCCCAGGGCGCCGATCCGAACTGTCAGAAAATAGAAAACCGGGATCATGAGCAGGGTTACGGAGGTTCCCAGCACAGCCGGGGTCAGCGTATCGAG
>JBEKXG010000286.1:0-6544 GCA_049512295.1 Syntrophobacteraceae bacterium | reverse complement strand
TCTGCATAACATGCCTGATGATCCTCGCACTGTGTCGAGGACCAGCAATTACGCTGTTTTTCGAATGCCGGATCAATGTATAGGCCGGTGGTTCGGTTCTCTTCGGCCACAATTATAGTGGCCAATTCATCTTTGGTGGGATAGCGCCAGTCGTTGTATCCCGCAAAATTCTCAGTGTTGAGTTTATCAATATAGACAAAACCGTCTTTCCAGACGATCCTGTCGGCAGATGCGCCTCGCTGCCACATAAGACCGGTTTGCACGTCCAAAACGACATTGTCCTTTTCCAGGATAAATCTTTCTTCCATGATACCTCCCGGCGTTCATCGGTTTTGCCCCGGGGTTGCGCAGCACAGCCCGGGGCTGCAATTTTTAAAAGTATATACTCAAGGGAGGCAAAAAACAAAAAGATACTAAGAGGGACGTGATGGAAACCGGCTTGGCTCCAGCCAGCAGGCTGCGTCCGGGGAAAATGAGCAGGTCAGCTATGCCTGTCAATGATTGCGCCGCCCAGCAGCAGATCGTCCGAGTAGAAGACGGCCGCCTGTCCGGGGGTGACGGCCCGTTGGGGTTCGAAAAACCGGACCAGGGCTGCGGCGCCGTTGAGCGGGGTGACCTCGGCCAGCGCGGGTCTATGCAGGTTCCGAATGCGCACCCGGCAGGTGATCGGTTCATCAGGGCGCCCGATGGAACACCAGTTTACGTGACTGACGGTGAATTTCTCGCAGAAAAGGTCTTTTGTACGCCCGACTATAACCGCCTTAGATCCGGGCTCGATCCAGATGACGTAGTATGGCGCCGTGGAAGGTATCCCGAGTCCCCGCCTCTGGCCCACCGTGTAGTAATGAATGCCTTTGTGCCGGCCCAGAAGATTGCCGCTCACATCGAGTATGGGGCCGCTTTGAGTGTCGCAGGCCCCGTTCGAGTGCTTTCGCACAAAATCAGTGTAGTCGCCCGACGCTGCGAAGCAGATATCCTGGCTTTCTTGGGCAACCAGCGGTTTAATCCCGGTATGTTCAGCCCATGCAAGAGTTTGCTGCTTGGTGTGTTTGCCCAGAGGAAAAAGAGCGCGGGCAAGCTGTTGCTGATTAAGCCCCATAAGGAAATAGGACTGGTCTTGATTCGAACTGCTCGCACAAATCGACTATGATGACCGGGATTCGACACCGGGCGGCAAGCTGCCGAAGCAGACGCTCGCGTTCGGCGACGCCCCGGCGGGCCTCACCGCCCTCGCCGGGAGAGGGGAGGAAACGCATGTGAATCCCAAATACCTCATGGCCCTCCTCGCGCAATAGTACTGCCGCGCGGACGCTGTCCACGCCTCCGCTGATTGCCGCCGCGATTTTCAAGTCTGTGTCTCGTTCTTTTTTCAGGCAAGAGCCTTGTCGAAAGTAACGATCATGGCCCTGACAGGGCAGGCCTTCACGCATAGCTCGCAGGCGCTGCACCGCTCGGATTCGAACTCGACCGTCATCTGAGGTCTGTTTACGTGGAGTGCCCCCGTCGGGCAGACGGCCGTACAGGACCCGCACTGGTAGCACCTTTCTTCGTCCCGGCGAATCCCCTGGCCGACCGGTTCCACCTGTACGCCCACCTCTTGGAGATATTGGACCCCTTTGTCGAAATCGTCCGCGCTGCCCTGCAGTTCCATTACCAGCATTCCCTCCTTCCGGGGGAAAATCTGCGCCTTCAGGATATTGAAAGTCAGGTTATAGTCGCGCACAAGATTGGTTATGATGGGTTTATCGACGATTTCCTTTGAAAATCTCAGTACAAGCGTTCTTGAATGCATGGATGCTCCTTCCTTTTCCGACCCGATAAGGATAACATTACCGCACGGAAGTCCAAACATTTTTCGGACCTCCGGCTTGCGGGATCAGATACCCCTCAACCGATTCGCGCTTTCCGTTTATATCTTGACCCGACCGGCATTGAAATCTTACTATACCGAAAACCTAGTGGTTTAGTATTTCTTTGCCCCACTCGGGAGGTGATATGAAGTTGTCCACCAGAAGCCGATATGGGGTCAGGATGATGCTGGATTTGGCTCTTCACGCAGATAAATGGCCTGTTCGGCTGGGAGTTATTGCCGAGAGGCAGGGTATCGCGGCAAAATACCTGGAACAGATTATAATCCCTCTGAAAAGGGCCGATTATGTCAGGAGCGTTCGCGGCCCTAAGGGCGGGCACATGCTCGCTAAGCCTCCCGAAGAGATTACGGTAGGAGAGATCGTAGAGCTGCTGGAAGGCGGTCTGAAGCTCACGAGGTGTGCGCAGGAACCCGAAGTGTGTGATCGCTCCGATTACTGCGTTACGAGATTTCTCTGGATGGAGGCGACCGAGGCCATTCGCGAAAGGCTTGACGCGATCACTTTCAGAGAGCTTATGAACAGGTCCGCGGCCGGGGGCAATTGTAACGGATGTGCAACAGAAAATACCGAGTCATAAGACCCGGCCGGGAGGCATGGCTCAGGTTGAGCGGTGGGGACTTTAAATGAAGATCAGAGCGATTGCGGTCAGCAAAAGGAAAGGCACCCGGAAGGACCTCGTCGGCCAGGCCCTGCTGGTGAAGGAACACGGAATCAAAGGCGACGCGCACGCGGGGGCATGGCACCGCCAGGTTAGTTTTCTCGCAGTGGAGAGTATCGAGAAGGCTAAAGCCACCGGCCTTTCAGTGGGTTTTGGAGATTTTGCCGAAAACATTGCCACCGAAGGAGTCGACTGGGTTAATGTTCCGGTGGGCGTCCGGTTCAGGCTGGGCGAATCGGCCCTGGTGGAAATCACCCAGATTGGCAAGGAATGCCACAAGAAATGCGCAATCTACTATCAGGCCGGAGACTGCATCATGCCGCGCGAGGGCGTTTTTGCCAGAGTGCTCGAAGGGGGAATCATTCGCTGCGGGGACGAGATCGCACCGGTTAGCTCTAATCCTCAGATGTGAACCCAGAGGTGAACAGGTCATGCAGACGAGCGAAGCTCATTTTAACCATGCGGAGATTATCGCAAGAATCCGGGACAGAAAACGGCAACTCGGCAAAGCACTTATCATCCTCACACACCATTACCAGCGAAAAGAAATCGTTGAGCTGGGCGATTTCGTCGGGGATTCGTTCGAGCTGTCCAAAAAGGCCGCCGGCGACCGGGACTGCCGCTATATAGTGTTTTGCGGTGTCCACTTCATGGCGGAAAGCGCCGCAATTCTCGCCCGGGCTCACCAGGTGGTTCAGATTCCCAACGTGGAAGCCGGATGCTGGATGGCCAGTATGGCCGAGGCCGAAACGGTGAAGTCCGCCTGGGAGCAGATCGAATCGGCTGCCGGAAAGGGTTCGACAATCCCGGTTGTCTATATGAACTCAGATGCGGAGCTGAAGTCGTTTTGCGGCAACCGCGGCGGAATTGTCTGCACTTCCTCCAACGCTTCCAAAGCAGTCAGGTGGGCATTCGGGCAAAAGGAGAAGGTTCTGTTTTTCCCTGACCAGCACCTTGGCCGTAACGTTGGCAACGACCTCCGGATAGCTCCTGAACAGATGATCCTCTGGTCGCCCGGCAAGCCTCTGGGCGGAAACGATCCGGATGCGGTCCGGCGCGCCAGGATGATCCTCTGGGACGGCTATTGCCTGGTGCATACCCGATTTACGGTTGTCCAGATTGAAAAAATGCGAAACGAATTTCCGGAAGCCAAAATCGTAGTGCACCCCGAGTGCACGCAAGAGGTGGTGGCGCTTGCCGACGCCTGCGGGTCAACGAGCTATATAGTGAAATACGTGAGGGAGGCGCCTGCGGGTTCGACAGTCGTTATCGGCACGGAAATAAATCTGATCCACCGCCTGGCGTTGGAGTATCCGGACAAGAAGGTGCTCGACCTGTACAATTCACTGTGCCCCAATATGTTCAAGATCAATCCGGGGAATCTGCTGCAGACCCTTGAAAACCTAGGCGAGATGAATGTGGTAAGAGTCCGCGAAGAGATAAAGGCGGGCGCCCGGCTGGCCCTTGACCGGATGCTTGCTCTGGCGTAGGCGATGTTCAAAACACTCCAGCCTCTTATCCTTGCCTCTGAGTCGCCGCGCAGAAAACGGTTGCTTCTCGACGCAGGGGTCGTGTTCCTGGTGGACCCCAGCAGAATGGAGGAATCGCTCGAGCCTGACGGATCGAGCGTGCCGGGGAAAAGTCCCGCGGAAACCGCCGAGAGATGCGCCTATCTCAAAGCCAATTCGATTTCCACTCTCCACCCTGATTCATGGATTTTTGGAGCGGACACAATAGTTGTTCTAAATGGCCGCATTTTCGGCAAACCCTCCGGGCGCGCCGATGCCGTCGGGATGCTCCAAGCTCTGAGCGGCAGGGTACACGATGTAATTACCGGTATGTGTCTTATCCAGCCCCGGGGGAAACTTCGCAGGAGCGGTTCGGTCACTACACGGGTTCACTTTAAGGACCTCTCGATGAGAGAAATAGAGGCATACGTGAGGACCGGCGAGCCGTTGGACAAAGCCGGAGCCTACGGCATTCAGGGGATCGGGGCTTTTCTGGTAAGGTCTGTGGAAGGTTCATATACGAACGTCGTCGGCCTTCCGCTTTGCCAGACCCTCGAATGGCTGATGAATGAAAATATTATCGAGCCGGAGTGACCAGCGGCGCTTTGCCCTCATTTTTGCGCAACAGGACGTAGAATGCGCCCCAGCCCCCGTCATAGGAGCGTGCCGAGGCGAATGCGAGGACTACCCTTTTTAGAGGCGCGCGCGTGAGCCATGTGGGCAGGTTGTTCTTGAGCACCGGTTCCTTGTCCTTGGAATTGAGGCCCCTTCCCGCAATTATCAGCACGCACCTGCGCCGGGCGGCAAAGCACTCCATGATGAAATCCCTGAGTTCGTTCCGGGCCTGCTGCCTGTTCAGCCCGTGCAGGTCCAGGCAGTCCTGGTAGCTGAAGTAGCCCTCCCGCAGCCTCTTTAAGACCTCCGGCGAGATTCCCAAAACAGCGCCGTCGATATACTCATCGGAACACGACAGCTCAAAGGGTCCCTCACCGGCGACAAGGTCCACCAGTTGAGTATAGGCTTCTATTTCCTCCCTGGCGAGAAAACGCGGATATTTCCTCTCGGGGGGCCGGAGCGGCACTTTTTTGCGGAGTCCCCCCGCCAAGGGGCTTACATCCGCCATTGCCGATTGAAAAAGGGAATCCTCATCGACTCCGGCTTTGATCATGGGGGGAAGGATATCAGTTTTTTCGCCAAACGGGTCAAGGCCTGCAGAATGTTTCGGATCGGTAGAAAAAATTCGTGCAAATAGTTGATCTAACTCCTTAAACGGGGTATAGAAGCCATGGGGAGGTTTATGCCGTGAGGATCGGCGCATCGGTTTGAGACTTTCGCCTTTGCGTTTGTTCATTTCGGCCTCACTTTCCTGCCTCAGAATTATACCTGAGAAAGGGGCGGAAACGTATATCATGAAATTGAACGCTGCGGCTGTGGTTGAAAATCAGCATGATTTCTCAAAACTTATAATCAACCTTGAAAAGACCTCTCATATTGCTGTCGACACAGAGTCAAACAGTTTTTACGCCTATTTTAACCGAATCTGCCTCATACAGGTATCGACCGAAGAAAAGGACTATATCATCGACCCGTTTTCGGTCGGCGATATCGAAGCTTTTGGGGATATCCTTTCCAATCCCGGCATAGAAAAGATTTTCCATGCCGCTCCCAATGACATCGCCGGGCTCAAGCGCGATTTCAAATTCAGGGTATGCAATGTCTTCGATACCTCAATTGCCGCCAAGATGCTGGGATATAAGCAGTTGGGGCTTGCCCCCATTTTACTTGAGCATTTCGGAATAAGCCTCAATAAAAAATGGCAGCGCTATGACTGGGGAAGACGTCCTCTTAGAAACGAGCAGATCGAATACGCGCGCTTCGACACCCATTTTCTCATTGCGCTGAGGCACAGGCTTGTCGCCGAACTCGAGGAAAAAGATCTTCTCAATGCTGCGCGCGAAGCCTTTGAGAAGCTCTGCCTGCAGGAAATCACGGAAAAACATTTCCGCCCCGGCGATTTTTTGCACATTTGCGGGGCGCAATCGCTGGACGTGACCGGAAAGCGCGTCCTAAAGGCGCTCTACCTTTTCCGAGAAAAAGAGGCCCGCCGTCGCGACCGCGCGCCGTTCAGGATTCTGACCAACGAGACGCTCCTTAAGCTTGCTCTTCAGCGGCCCAAGAGCGTACAGGATTTCGCTAAAATAAAGGGCATTCCCCGCACCTACACCAGTTCGCGAGCCGCCACGCCACTCCTGGAACTGATCCGCAAGAACGAAGAGCAAGAAGATGACATGGTTGTCAACTAGGCGTTAATTCCCGGTTGCCCTCGTCCGGAAGCCATCGCGCAAATGCCGTCACGCACAGCTTGGAGGTTAAGCGCTTCTAATTTAGAGGAGATGTAATGAAGTCCAACATTGAAATTAAAGACAGTTTCAAAAAGTACAGCCATGACCAGGATAAAACGAGGACGCCCGAGCAGACGATCTCATGGGTGCGGGAGTCTCTGACCA
>JBEKXG010000285.1:0-7307 GCA_049512295.1 Syntrophobacteraceae bacterium | reverse complement strand
TACTGGACCGGGATTCGCCTCTGCCCTCGCTCCATGAAGATAATGAAAGCGACTACGGCCAGCATCATCAACCCCAGCCCAACGAGTATGAAGATACTCATTTCGCCCGCCTGAACGAGTCTTGCCGTACTGATAAGGGCGTTCGGGATCCCGGCGACGATGCCTGCGAAAATGATAAGCGATATTCCGTTACCGATACCGCGCTCGGTTATCTGTTCGCCGAGCCACATGATGAACGCGGTGCCGGCAGTCAATGTCAGAACCGTAACTATGCGGAATGCCCAGCCGGACATCAGAACCAGCGGAATGTCACCCGGAGCGTGCTGGCTCTCGAGCCCGAAGGCTATTCCGAAGCCCTGGATGGTGCTGAGCACCACGGTGCCGTAGCGGGTGTACTGGGTGATCTTGCGGCGCCCCGCTTCACCTTCCTTGCTGAGCCTCTCGAGGGTGGGAATGACCACCGTAAGGAGCTGAAGGATAATGGACGCGCTGATATAAGGCATAATTCCGAGGGCAAAGACGGAGAAGTGGCCCAGAGCGCCGCCGGAAAACATGTCAAAGAGGCCCAGAAGGGTACCCTTGGCCGCGTTGAAGTAGGCCTCCAGCGCCCTGGTATTGATATAGGGCGTCGGAATGTGGGCTCCGATGCGGTAAACCCCAAGGAGCATCAGGGTCACTCCGATGCGGCGTTTCAGCTCGGGAATTCTCCCTATATTCGCAAAGCCGGAGAGCACTTGTTATTTCCCTTCCCTGAGCGGTATCAATTCAACCTTGCCTCCCGCTGCCTCGATTTTCTGAGTGGCCGAAGCGCTTGCCTTGTGCACGCGGATCGTAACGGGCTGAGTAATTTCGCCGTTGGCCAACAGCTTGACTCCATAGCGGACTTTCCTGAGCACCCCGGCGCCCAGGAGATCAAGAGGGCCGATTTCGCTTCCAGCCGGAAAGTTGGCCAAATCGCCAAGGTTGACGATCGAAAATTCTTTTTTGAATATATTGGTGAAGCCGCGCTTGGGAACTCTGCGCTGAAGCGGCATCTGGCCGCCTTCGAACCAGGGAGGCGTACCGCCGCCGGAGCGGGATTTCTGTCCCTTCGTTCCCTTGCCTGCGGTCATCCCCTGGCCTGAACCCGAACCACGGCCGAGGCGCTTTGTATTCTTCTTTGCTCCGGGAGGCGGAGCCAGTTCTCCGAGTCTCATGAAAAACCCCTATCTTTCCTCGATCTTAACGAGGTGAATCACCTTCCTGAGGGCGCCCAGCACTTGGGGCGAGCTGTAGAGGTTCACGGGCCTGTGCATCCGCGTCAGCCCAAGTGCCTGCAAAATCCTGCGGTGCTTTTCGGGACGCCCTATCGGGCTTCGCACCAGTCTGATCTGAATCGGCTTTACCATACCTTCACTGCCCTCCTAGGCCTCTTCCAGAATATTCTTCCCTCTGGTTTTGGAAACCTGGTCGATACTGCGGAGCTTCTTGAGCCCCTCGATTGTGGCCTTGACGACATTATGGGGATTTCTCGATCCAACGCACTTTGTCAAAATATCGTGAATGCCGGCCGCTTCCATTATGGCACGCACAGCCCCGCCGGCGATAACGCCGGTACCGGGGGAGGCCGGCTTCAAAATGACCGAGGAAGCCCCGAACCGGCCAAGCACCTCATGAGGAATAGTAGTTTCCTGCAGGGGCACGTCGATCATGCTTCGTTTGGCCGATTCCATTCCTTTGCGTATGGCCTCGGGAACTTCGTTCGCCTTGCCAAGGCTGTGTCCCACCTTGCCGTTGCCGTCCCCGACCACGACAATCGCGCTGAACGAAAAACGGCGGCCGCCTTTAACTACTTTGGCCACCCGGCTTATATGGACAACCTTGTCAATTAGCTGGAGCTGGCTTGTTTCCACAGCTATCAATGTGACTGCCTCCGATCTTGAAAGGAATTAAAAATCAAGACCCTTCTGGCGGGCCGCGTCCGCAAGGGCCTGAATGCGCCCGTGATAGATAAAGCCATTGCGGTCGAAAACGACCTTGGCGATACCTTTCTCGATGGCTTTCCGGGCGACGAGTTCCCCAACGCGCTTGGCGGCGCTGACCTTTCCCTTGATCGCCTCCATTTCCCTGTACTCAGGGGAAAGCGTGGACGCGGACACCAAGGTTGCCCCGGTCTCGTCGTTAATTATCTGAGCATATATATGCTTGTCGCTACGGAACACCGTCAGCCTGGGGCGCGCTTCGGTGCCTTCCAATTTTCTTCTTATGCGTTTTTTTCGCTTGAGCCGAGCGGTATCGCGCGGGTTCGTGCTGCCTGACGCCATTTGAGATCCCTCCGTATCTACTTCTTGGAACCGGTCTTGCCGACCTTGCGGCGGACGCGCTCGCCGGAGTATCGAATACCCTTGCCCTTGTATGGCTCCACTGGTCTCAGGGCGCGAATACGGGCGGCGGTTTCCCCCAGGATCTCAATATCGATACCCTCCAGCCGGACAACGTTAGCCCTGTCCACGCTCGCTTTTATCCCCTCGGGCAACTGGAACTGAATGGGATGCGAGTACCCCAGGCTCAGGTTCAGATTGTTTCCCTGCACCTCGGCCCGGTAGCCGGTCCCCTGAATCTCGAGCCCCTTGGTGAACCCTTCGCTCACGCCCCGGACCATGTTGCTTACCAGTGCGCGGATCAGCCCATGGGTGGAGCGGGCCTGCTTGGAATCGTCCTTGCGTTTGAACTCGACGGCATCTTTGCCGACCTCAACATCGAGACTTGCCGGAACAAACCTCTCCAACGTCCCCTTCGCACCTTTGACCGTGAGCACCGAATCCTTGAGGGTAACTTCTACCCCTTTAGGTAAGGTTATGGGCAATTTACCCACCCGTGACATGCCATTACTCCTTTATGAATTTTCCACAGAGTGCCGCAAGACCTACCAGACAGCGCACAGCACTTCGCCGCCCACGCCTTCCTTGCGGGCCTGCCTGTCTGTCATCACGCCCTTGGAGGTGGAGACGATGGAAATCCCCATCCCGTTCATTACACGGGGGATGTCTTCATGGCCGACATAAATGCGGCGGCCGGGTCTGCTGACGCGTTTCGCTCCGACCAGAGCGCCTTCCCGGCCTTCACCGTACTTGATATGAACCCGGAGAATTCCCTGCTTGTCGTCCCTGACGAATTTATAGTTCTTTATGTATCCCTCGTCCTTGAGGATTCGGCACAGGTTCGCCTTCATGCGGGAGGCGGGGATGTCCAGCTTGTCAAAGCGCGCTTTCTGCGCATTGCGAATACGGTTAAGGAAGTCGCCTATCGAATCAGATACCATCATGTTTATGTTCTCCTCCGGTCCTACCAGCTTGCCTTGACCACGCCGGGAAGTTCGCCCTTGAGCGCCATATTGCGGAAGCAGATACGGCAGATTCCGAACTTGCGGATGTAGGCTCGAGGCCGGCCGCACACCGGGCACCGGTTGTAGGACCTGGCCTTGAATCTGGGAGTGCGTTTTGCTTTTGCTATTAGAGACTTCTTCGCCAAAGGAGGCCTCCTTCTCAGCGCTTGAACGGCATGCCCATGAGGGCGAGAAGCGTCCTTGCCTCATCGTCCGTCTTGGCCGTCGTAACAATAGTGATATTCATCCCCTTGATCTTATCGATCTTGTCGTAGTCGATTTCAGGGAAAATGATGTGTTCCTTTATTCCAAGGGTGTAATTGCCCCTGCCGTCCAGGGCTCTTGGAGAAACGCCGCGGAAGTCGCGAACACGGGGCAGGGCGACGTTGACGAGCCTGTCAAAAAACTCGTACATCCGGTCGCCTCTCAGGGTAACCATGCACCCGATCGGCATGCCCTTCCTGAGCTTGAAGGCGGCGATGCTCTGGCGGGCCCGGGTGATAACCGGCTTTTGCCCGCTTATCTGCGACAGCTCGGCTGCCGCGGAATCCAGAATTTTCACGTTTTGAATAGCTTCCCCAAGACCCATATTGAGTATGATCTTGGAAAGCCTGGGAATTTGCATCGGGCTTTTGTACCGGTGCTGCTCCTGAAGCCGGGGAACAATCTCCTCATAAAACCTGTCGCGCAGTACTGCCATTTCACCTCCACTCCCGCCTTTGCGGTAGACGTCCCTAGTCGATGACTTCCCTGCATTTCTTGCAGTACCGGACTTTGCGTTCGTCATCGAGCACTCTATAGCCTACCCGGGTCGGGTCTGTGCACTTCGAACAAATCAACATGAGATTCGAAATCTGAATGGGGGCTTCCCTTTCCAGAATGCCACCCTGCCTCGTCTGTTGACTGGGCTTGAGATGCCGCTTGACCATGTTGAGTTTTTCCACGATCGCCCGCTCCTTTTTGGGAATGACCCGCAGAACCTTGCCGCTCTTTCCCTTATCCTTGCCGGCGATCACCTTCACCGTATCGTTTTTCTTTATATGACAGTCCTGATGTTTCATCGCATAAGTCTCTTTTCGTTAAAGAACTTCCGGAGCGAGCGATATGATCTTCATAAACTGTTTGGCGCGCAGCTCCCTGGCCACCGGTCCGAAAATGCGGGTGCCAATCGGTTCCCTGGCGGCGTTGATGAGGACCGCCGAGTTATCGTCGAACTTGATGTAGGAGCCATCCGGGCGGCGAACCTCCTTCTTCGTGCGCACGACAACAGCCTTTAGCACGTCACCCTTCTTCACTTTCGCGTTGGGAATCGCCTCCTGGACGGACACCACGATAATGTCGCCCACCGAAGCGTATCGCCTGCGGGTTCCGCCGAGCACCTTGATGCAGTAAAGCCGCTTGGCCCCGGAATTATCAGCGGCGTTCAATTGAGTTTCCGATTGAATCATTTCCTACTCCACATCTTTTTACGGACACGAGCCGTGAAACGGCTAGACGGCCGCTTTCTCCAGGATTTGTACAACCAGCCAGCGCTTGTCCTTGCTGATCGGCCTGCTTTCCTCGATAAGCACACGGTCTCCAACCGAGCAGGCATTCTGCGCGTCGTGCGCCTTAAAGGTGTTCCTGCGCCGGACGAACTTGCGGTATTTCGTGTCTTGAATCAGCCGTTCGACCATGACCACGACGGTCTTGTCCATTTTGTTGCTCATGACCCTGCCGACCCAGGTTTTCCTGGTTGACTTATGTTCTTCCATGATGCCTCTCCGCCCCTATGCCCCGGCTTTGCTGTCCATCTCGGACAAAATCGTTAAAATCCGGGCTATGTCCGCTTTGTTCTTGGGAAGCTGTGCGGTGTTATCCAGTTGTCCCGTAGCATGTTGAAACGTGAGATTAAACTGGGCTTCCCGTATCTCGTTGAGCTTCTGAATCAACTCGTCCCTGGTCATTTCCCGCAGAGCGCTCGCTTTCATAGTATATCCTGCCTCGTAACGAACCGCGTGGGCACCGGAAGCTTATGAGCGGCGAGATTGAGCGCCTCGCGCGCAACCGCTTCATTTACGCCCTTTATTTCGTAGAGAATCCGGCCCGGCCTGACAACGGCCATCCAGCCTTCGGGTGAACCCTTGCCTTTTCCCATTCGAGTTTCGGCAGGCTTCTTGGTGAAGGGCTTGTCGGGGAAAATTCGAATCCAAACCTTGCCGCCGCGCTTCACGTGGCGCGTGATGGCGACGCGGGCGGCCTCGATCTGTCTGGCGGTAACGTAGCCCGGCTCGAGCGCCTTGAGCCCGAAATCGCCGAAACTGATGTCGCTTCCGCGGAATGCAGTGCCCCTCATGCGGCCCTTCTGAACTTTTCTGAATTTAACTCTTTTTGGAGCTAACATCTAATTTCTCCCATAATATCAACGGAGTTGGGGCGTGAGATCGTCCCCGACTAAAGATTTCGGGGATGACGTCATTCCCGCATGCTCTAGCCGGGAACATCCGCCACCCGACCTCCGTCAGGGCAGCACTTCGCCCTTGAATATCCAGACCTTCACGCCGATGATGCCGTAGGTGGTCCTGGCGAGGGCCGTGCCGTAATCTATGTCGGCCCGCAGAGTGTGAAGGGGGACCCTGCCTTCGCGATACCATTCGCGCCGGGCCATTTCCGCTCCACCCAGCCGCCCTGCCGAGGCAACCCTTACGCCCTTGGCGCCGAACTTCAGGGCCGAGCTGACGGCGCGCTTCATTGCGCGGCGGAAAGCGACGCGCCTTACAAGCTGTAGAGCTATATTTTCGGCAACCAGGGTGGCGTCGAGTTCGGGACGGCGTACTTCCTGGATGTCGATAAGGACTTCCCGCTTGAACCGGCGTTCGAGATCGCGCCTGAGCACCTCGATTTCAGCGCCCTTCTTACCGATCACGATTCCCGGCCGCGCCGTGTGTATCCGAATCTTTGCCTTGTTGGCGGCGCGCTCGATCTCCACTTTTGAGATACCGGCGTGGAACAGCCGCTCTTTTATGTATGATCCCGAGCCGGAACCCTGTTGGATGAACTTTCTGTCCCAAACCTCACCTCCATATGGGCGATTTCAAAAGACAATTATAACCCGGCCTGACCGGCACAGAAGCACGAGCCGCGCACCACCTTGCGCGGGGATTTACTTCTTCTCATCCAAAACCACCGTTATGTGGCTCGAAGGCTTGATTATCCTGGTCGCCCTACCCATCGCCCTCGGACGAAACCTCTTGAGCCGTGGCCCCTGGTCGATCTTTATAGTTTTAATGTAGAACTTTTCCAGGTCGCCCGCATTGGTATTTTCGGCGTTTGCCATGGCGGAGCGGAGCACCTTTGTTATCAGCCGCCCGCTCTTTTTCGGCGTAAACCTGAGCAGAATCAGGGCCTCATCGACCTTTTTCCCACGGACCATATCGGCGACCAGGCGAGTCTTCTGCGCAGAAACCCTCAGATATTTGCTGACGGCTCTCACTTCCATTACTTTTTCCCTTTTACTTTGGACTTCTTATCTCCGGCATGACCGTAAAAGGTCCTGGTCGGAGAGAATTCACCGAGTTTATGCCCAACCATGTTCTCGCTGACGAAAACCGGAATGAACTTCTTTCCGTTGTGCACGGCAAGGGTCACTCCGACGAATTCGGGCAGGATGGTGGACCTGCGCGACCAGGTCTTGATAACCTTGCGGTCGCCGGTATCTTTGGCTTTAGTGATCTTTTCGATCAGGTGTCCATCAACAAATGGCCCTTTTTTTAAAGACCGAGGCACTTTATCCTCCCTGTTGAGTCTTAAGTCTTGAGTCTTTAGTTTTTAGTTAACTCAAAACTAAAAACTAACAACTGACAACTGAGCTACTTCCGGCGATGAAGTATGAACTTGTCGCTCTGTTTTGCCTTGCGCGTGCGATATCCCTTGGTAGGAACACCCCACGGAGTACAGGGATGCC
>JBEKXG010000284.1:0-11361 GCA_049512295.1 Syntrophobacteraceae bacterium | reverse complement strand
GTCAGCCCCGCTCCTTTGCAGAGCATCGAGTGCGCCTCCCAGGAGCCTTTCTCCGATAAAATCATTGAAGCGGCTGACGATGATTGCAAACCTGAGACCCTTGGCCAGCAGTTTTCCTTCGAAAACTCTCATCAAGCTTCCCCCTCTGTGGAAATGCAGCTAAGAATATGACCCATTTTGAAGCACTTGGTGCTCAAGTACTGGCGGTTTAACTCATTTGGCGGCATCTCGAGCGGTATTCTTTCCGTTACCGTGATACCATAACCCTGAAGCCCCACGATTTTGGTCGGATTGTTGGTCATTAGCCTCATCTTTTTGACACCCAGATCAACCAACATTTGAGCTCCTATTCCATAATCGCGCAGATCAGCTTTAAACCCAAGCGCCGCATTCGCTTCGACGGTATCGTAGCCTTCCTCCTGAAGGGCATAGGCTTTGATCTTGTTTGCGATGCCTATTCCGCGCCCCTCATGATTGCGCATGTAAAGGAGAACCCCCTTTCCAACACGGCCGATCTGAGTCAGCGCCGCCCGGAGCTGTCCGCCGCAGTCGCACCGAAGAGAGGCGAACACATCGCCCGTGAGGCATTCCGAATGTACACGCACAAGTATTTCGTCATCAGGGTCTATCTCGCCCTTCACCAGCGCCAGATGGCAGTATTCGTCTATATCGTTTGTGTAGGCTATGATATTGAATTCCCCGCCGAACGCGCTCGGCAGCTTGGCCGTAGCCGCCCTGTGGACGAACAATTCGTGCTGCATTCTGTACTGGATCAGGCTTGCTACGGTTACGATCTTCAGTCCATGTTCGGCCGCGAATAACTCCAGGTCCGGCATCCGTGACATCGTCCCATCATCATTCATCACTTCGCAGATCACCCCGGCAGGTTTTACTCCGGCGATCCTGGCAAGATCGACCGAGCCCTCGGTCTGTCCGGTTCTGACCAGAACGCCGCCTTTTTTCGCACGAAGAGGGAAAACGTGGCCGGGGCTGACCAGGTCATCGGGTTTTACGTCGTCCGCGATGGCGGTTAGGATTGTATGAGCCCTGTCCGCGGCGCTGATGCCCGTGGTAACCCCTTTTCGCGCCTCGATGGATATAGTGAAAGCGGTTTGAAAAGGCGACTTGTTCTTAGTGACCATCATGGGGAGGTTAAGCCGATCCACCAGTTCAGGCGCAAGGGAAAGGCAGACCAGGCCTCGCCCATATTTTGCCATGAAGTTGATGGCTTCCGGCGTCGCTTTCTCTGCTGCGATGCACAGATCTCCCTCATTTTCGCGATCTTCGTCATCAACCAGAATGATGGGCTTGCCTAGCCTTATATCTTCAAGCGCCTCGGGAATTGTTGCCAAAGGCATCGGATGTTCTCCTTCTCAGTAAGCAATCTGTGAGCGATTTAGTAGTCAGCTTCCGTATAACATATTTCGAATTATCTCTTCAAGTTGGCGCGTCGAGTGCCCCGGGCGGTTCACATGAACCCGTGTTTTTTCAGAAAATCGAAATCGATGTTTGTTTTACTCCCACCTTCCTCCGGCGCGCTTCCCCGTGAACGGACCATTTTTTCTATGTATTTGCCGACCAGGTCTGTCTCTATATTGACCTCCCCGCCGATCTGAAGGTCGCTCAGTGTGGTCTGCGAGACGGTATGGGGAACGATATTCACGTCAAAGCCCGCATTCGACACTCCGTTGACCGTAAGGCTTATTCCATTCAGGGCGATGGATCCCTTCTCGATCGTGTATCTCATAATTTCCGGAGCGGCTTCGAAAAGCAGCCTGAGCGAGCGTCCATCGGATTTGCGCTCTTTTAGAACTGCGATCCCGTCGATGTGTCCGGTAACCAGATGGCCGCCGAGGCGAGCGCCAAACTGAAGCGCCCTCTCGAGATTAAGCCTGCTCCCCGGCGCCTTGCGCCCGAGGGTCGTGCGGCTCAGTGTCTCGGCGGATACGTCCGCCGTGAAAGTGTCCTGTTGGAAATCCACCACGGTGAGACATGCCCCGTCAACCGAGATACTCTCACCCGGTACGATGTTCTCCATCCGGAAACCGGCGCGAATCACCATCCGCGCGTCCGGCCCGAGACGGTCTGTTCGCCGCAAAGTCCCAATTCCTTCTATAAGACCGGTAAACATGGTTCTTAAGCCTCAATAGAGCTGATCGCGGAATCTGCCGGAAACAAGCAGGTCCTCTGAAAATTTTCTCGTCCTGCTCCCATACGCCCGAACGCAATCGGCTATCTTAAGCCTCGGCCGACCGCTCAGCATGCTGACCCCGGCCGGATCGGCAAGGAATTTGGGGGCATAGAAAAAGTGGAACCGGTCAGCGAGCCCGCTTTGCAGAAAAGACCCCAGAACACGCCCGCCGCCTTCTACTAGTAAGCTGGAGATGCGCCTTCGCCCCAGTTCTTCGAGCAGACACGGCAGGTCCACACCGAAATCTCCCGATCGAATCCTCACCACCTGGATACCGGCGGCGCCAAGAGTTCGCTCTCTTTTACCGGAGGCGTCCTGCCGGCACACAACCAAAACCGGTCCGGCCGATGCGGTTCGAACCAGTTGAGAATCCAGCGGGATCTTAAGCTCGCTGTCCAGAATAATCCGAACCGGTTGTCGGCGGTTTTTTTTCCCGCGCAATCGGACGGTCAGAAGCGGGTCATCGGCCAGGACAGTCCCAACTCCGACCACTACGCCGTCCGCGAGGGACCGAAGCCGGTGCGCAAATTGCCTGGACTGCTCGCCGGTAATCCACTTCGAGTCCCCGGCCGAGGTCGCGATGAAGCCGTCCATCGTCGCAGCGGCTTTCAGCATAACATACGGTAGACCCGTGGTTACGTATTTTATGAAGGGCTGATTGAGTGCTCTGCACTCCCGCTCGAGAATCCCTCCTTCGACCTCGATTCCCGCAGTCCTGAGGTGTTCGGCGCCGCCCCCTGCAACATCGGGGTTCGGATCGCGCATTCCGAACACAACCCGTGAAATCCCCGCATCAACAATGGCTTGGGTGCACGGTGGGGTCAGCCCGTGGTGATTGCAAGGCTCAAGTGTCACATAAAGGGTCCCGCCCGGTGCGGCGGCGCCTGCTGCGCCTATGGCATTCACTTCCGCGTGGAGCCCACCGAAAACCTTATGATATCCCCCTGCGACAAGGGCGCCCTGTTTTACTATAACGGCCCCAACCAGAGGGTTGGGACTGGTCATACCGGCGCCCAACGCGGCCAGGCGAAGGGCTTTTTTCATGAACTGCACGTCAGGATCGATTTGAGCCATATTTGCCGGCCGCCATGTTCCACGTCGAAATCAAACTGGGGCGGCATATCGCCAGCCCCATAAACACTTCCGTAAATTCCCGCCTCTTCGCGAGCAAGTCAAATTTTATATGTGCAGGGAAAAACCGGCGCAAAATTCAGCGACCTCACAGGCCAGTGACTTCAGCGTTACTTCGTTGCCCACCGATTGCAGAGCGCGGTGCATGAGACTTCCGATTGTATCCATGTGCTCGGGCTCCATTCCGCGGGTCGTTACCGCAGGCGTGCCCACCCTGATTCCGCTGGTCACATTCGGTTTCCGGGTGTCAAAAGGTATGGCGTTCTTGTTTACAGTAATTCCGGCCTTATCCAGGGTCTCCTCGGCCACGTTTCCCGTTAACCCTTTGGGAGTGAGGTCCACCAACATCAGATGATTGTCGGTCCCCCCCGAGACAAGCCGGTAGCCGTGGCTCGATAACACTTCCGAAAGCCGCCTGCTGTTCGCAACAACCCGCTCCTGGTATTGCGTGAACTCAGGCTGAAGCGCCTCCTGAAACGCCACTGCCTTGGCGGCTATTACGTGCATGAGCGGCCCGCCCTGAATTCCCGGGAATATCTGGTTGTCGAGCATCTTGCTATAGGAGGCGTGAGACAGAATCAGACCACCGCGCGGCCCTCTCAGGGTCTTATGCGTGGTGGAAGTAACGAAATCGGCGCACGGGACGGGATTGGGATGAAGACCCGCGCTGACCAGGCCCGCAATGTGCGCCATGTCCACCATCAGATAGGCGCTGATTTGTTTTGCTATCTGACGAAAACGCTCAAAATCGATAATCCGCGGATATGCGCTCGCCCCGGCTATTATGAGCTTCGGCCGTTCCTCTCCGGCAATTCGCTCGACTTGCTCGTAGTCGATCTCCTCCGTGTCATGCCTCACTCCATAGGTAACGACCCGGAAAAGCCGGCCGGAAAAACTCACCGGACTTCCGTGAGTCAGATGACCACCCTGGCGCAAATCCATTCCGAGCAGGGTATCGCCGGGTTGGAGTACAGCGAAGAGCACTGCCATATTCGCCTGAGAGCCCGAATGAGGCTGAACGTTTACGTAGTCGGCGTGAAACAGCTTTCTTGCGCGCTCCTGCGCAAGCTTTTCCACAACGTCAACATATTCACAACCGCCGTAATACCTTTTGCCAGGATACCCTTCAGCGTATTTGTTCGTCAGAACGGACCCCTGAGCTTCCCGTACCGCCCTGCTGACAAAATTCTCGGATGCGATAAGCTCCAGGCGGCCCCTCTGGCGTTTTTCCTCCTCCTCAATGACATCAGCCACTTCTGGATCGATCTGCCGCAAGTAAGACATGCCTTTTCCTCTAAGAACGAAATGCTGAAAAAACCTTGCCAACCGCAAATTTTACCGCTGCCATCCGTCTATCTGCTAACAGGAGCAGCCCACAACTTTTGAATAATACTCCAATGAAGCGAATCTATCCAGCGATATTGCCCCGATAGCCCATCACCCGCCAAAAATGAAAATTCCCGCCTCATCCATGGCCTAGAGGCAGATAACTCGAATTCAACTATCAGGTCAGGAAAAGCCCCCGAAGAAAGACGCTTTCAATCATTGTCCATCCTGATAACAGGGTCATTGTAGCCGCCCCGGCAACTTATTCCCAAAAGAACATCCTTCAGTTCGTCGAGAAAAAAGCTGACTGGATTCGAAAAGCGATTCAGGCCAACCTCCAAAGGGGGCGGCAATGCCATGAAAAAACATTCCAGACCGGGGACAAATTACTTTACCTGGGCAGAGAATATATTTTGCGCGTCGAACGCGGAAATGCTCCTCAAGTCATTCTTGGAGATGAAGATATTTGCGTGCGGCTGCGGGTCGAAGGCGCCGGCCCTGAACCTTCAGCGGTAAAAGAACATCTGCTCGGATGGTATCACGCGCGCGCCCTGGCCAAAGTCAAGGAAAAGGTCACGCTCTACGCCGGGCTGATCGGCGTAAATCCTCGTTTTGTAGTCCTCAAGTCATTGAAGTCCCGGTGGGGCAGCTGCTCGATCCACGGGCGGATCAGTCTTGCCTGGAATATAATAATGGCGCCGGAGGCAGTCCTCGACTACCTGATCGTCCACGAACTATGCCACATGGTCCACCATAATCATTCGGCGGCATACTGGAGGCTGGTCCAATCAGTTCTCCCGGACCACCGCGAAAGAAGACTATGGCTTCGCCAACATGGAGAGCGCCTCACTTTCTAGGATCGGTTCGGTTTAGCTTCCTTAACGCTTTGGAATATGGACAGCCCCCGCCTTCGTCTCACCACTTATCGTAATGGACCCTCTCCTGCCTGTATCGTGTCCCCGGCGGTTTTTGCTCGGCAGGCCACCCTATGGAGACCATGCTGAGTGGGATGATGTGCTCCGGAAGCGACAGCAGCCCTTTCAGTCCGGCGACTCTGTCCTCCATCGGATGGAAACCGAGCCAGACGGCGCCAAGTCCAAGCGCGTGGGCCGCAATCAGTATGTTTTGCGTCGCGGCCGAGCAGTCCTGTACCCAGAACCCTTTATAAACTTCAAGACTTAAATCGCCACAGACCACAATTCCCAGGGCGGCATCCTTCAACATTTGCGAATGCGGGTGAATAGCAGGGACGGCATCCAGGATCCGCCTCTGCCTGATCACAATGAATTGCCACGGCTGTTCGTTTCCAGCGGATGGAGCGTTCATCGCAGCCTGAAGCAGTTGTTGAACCATATCTTCCGGGACATCCCCCTGCTTGTACCTGCGGATGCTCCGCCTGGTGATAACTGCCTGGATCGCGTCCATACTGATTCCTTTTTGTCGACAGGAAAAACAATCGAGAAAAAATTACCCGGAGTTGCGAACACCACCTTCGATGCGATAACCTGCCTCGTTGAGAGCGGCCTCCAGTTCACTGATATGTTCAAAATTGCGCGTCTCCACTTCAAGTTCAACCAGGGTCTGCTGAATAGACATGTCGGCGCCGCCCCTGTTGTGATAGATCTGAAGCACGTTGGCCTTCGCCACGGCGATTACGCTCAGGAGCGAGGCCAGCGCGCCGGGCACATCATCCAGGCGGACACTGAACCGCATTATGCGTCCGTTGCGAGACATGCCTTTGCGAATGACCCTGTCCAGCAGAGAAATGTCGATATTGCCCCCACTTATCACCAGTACAGCCTTTGTCCCCGCGGGGGCTTTGAGCGCTCCGCTCAGCAAGGCAGCCGCACAAACCGCCCCCGCCCCTTCGGCAAGTATCTTCTTTCTCTCCAGGAGCACAATCACGGCCTCGGCAATCCGGTCCTCCTTCGCCAGTATGATCTGATCGACCTGTTTGCGCATTATATCGAGAGGAATGCGCCCGACCTGCTTGACCGTTATCCCGTCGGCAATTGACCGGTGCGCCTCCACAGGGACTAATTCGCCGGTTTCGAGCGCCTTGAGGGCTGCGGGACACGTTTCCGCCTGAACCCCGACGATCCGGACTCCGGGCCTTACGGCCCTGGCTGCAACGCAAATCCCGGACACCAGCCCTCCACCGCCGACCGGTACGGCGATCAAGTCCACATCCGGCAGATCTTCCAGTATCTCCAGACCAACCGTCCCCTGCCCCGCTATTATCGATGGATCGTCGAATGGATGGATAAAGGTTTTGCCTTCTTTTGCCAGTTCCAGCGCTTTTTTTATCGAATCTGCAACGCTCTGTCCCTCAAGGATCACTTCCCCGCCGTAGGCGCGAGTTGCCTCCTGCTTTGAAATCGAAGCCCACTCAGGCATGATTATGGTAGAGGACAGCCCGGCCCTGCTCGCCGCCAGAGCAACACCCTGAGCATGATTGCCGGCCGATGCCGCAACGACTCCTCCTTTGCCGATCCGGGCAAGCTCAGACAGAATTTTGAACGTCGCCCCGCGAATCTTGAACGACCCGGTTGCCTGCAGATTCTCCAGTTTCAGATAGACCTCGAACCCGGCGAGCCTGCTGAACGTGGGTGAGTGTACGAGAGGCGTTCGGATTATGCGGCCTTCAACGACGCCGGCCGCTCTTTTGATCTCGGCAAAAGAAATCATGTTTGATGCCCGGGCAGGAAGTGAATCGATTCTGAGGTCACGCTTACCGAGAATAGATCAACCCGGTTGTTTCGGCAGTATAAGAATGAAATCCGAGCCGTCCGGTTTTGGTTCGTACCACATGTCACCCTCGTGCTTTCGGATGATCTCCCTTATCAGATACAGGCCCATGCCGAACCCGTCTTTTTTCTCGGCCCCGCCGTCTATCTGAGTGAACTTGGTAAAAAGCCTGTCTCTGTATTCCTCCGGAATTGGATTGCCGCTGTTATAGACGTTCAGGCGGTAAAAAGAGCCGTGATCTTCGAACCCGAAAGCGATCCTGCAGCCTTTACCGCCATATCTTATGGCGTTTCTGAAAAGGTTCCTGAATACCGCCTTGAGCCACATCATATTGAGACCGATTGGAATAGTTCCGGCAGGAATCGCGCCGAGCCGGTTGTCGATCACTATGCACTGCTGTTCAATTTCATTTGACACCTCATCGAGCACCTCATCTATGATATCCTGCCGCAGGTCTATTACTTCCCTGTTTTTGCTGAGCGCTCCCTCGAGAGAGTGAGCGCTCCCGAGACAATCCTCCGCTATGCCGATCAGATGCCTGGCCCGCGCCATCAAATCCGCAACCGTATTCCATACGCTTTCGTCCATTCGTCCGAAAGAACCGCGCATGAGCAGCTTCAGGGTGGCGGCAATCGAAACCAGGGGGCCCCGGATATCGTGAGACATAATCATCAGCATGTTCAGTATCTGCCGGTTGAGATCCCGAATGCGCCGCTCGGATTCCGAAAGCTCCCGGTTCTGTCGTTCGGCTGCATGATAGGCCTCCTGGAGTTCCCTTAAGTCCGTTATATCCCTTAACACTCCCTCGCACGATATGGAACCGTCCTCTTCGAACCAGAGAGTGGCCGTAATGGATGCGGGAAAAATGCTCCCATCCTTTTTCTTCATCTCCACTACATATTCTTTGATAAAACCGTCCGTTTCAAGCCGCCGCTGAAACTGAAATCCATCTTCCGGGTTGCGGAAAAGCACGCCGACATTGTCTATCTCAAGCAATTCCTCTTTGCTGCAATAGCCCAACAGTTCCACTGCAGACTGATTCACATCGAGCAGTTTCCCTCGCCCGCTCGATATGAAGCGCATGTCATCCGCCGCATCGAAAAAGCGCTTATACATCATTCCCGCACTTTGAAAGACGCCCTGAGCCATATCGCATCCACCTCCGCAAGGTTTTTGCCTGCTCAACCGGTGAGGGACCACAGTAGGTTGATATGGATAGCATTATATATGTTTTTCGGGAGAATTTTCAAAAAATGGGCAAAAGACAATTCAAAGGCTGAAAAATCAAGGATTCAAGCGGTCAGGGCCATTCCAAATTCTCCGTGGGACTCCATGTCGAAAAGGCGGGGATCGAGCCTGATTTGATCTTCGGCCCAGGCGCCATACCTCAGCGACTGAAGTATTCCCGCTGCTTTTTCCTCGACTTCCGGAATCGTATGGACCAGGGCCCTTAGCGATTTGAGCACTCGCAACATCTGGTCTTTATGGCAGACCGGCAGCGCGGGATGTTCGACCAGGCGGATCACTTCATCCAACTGGAACAGGTTGCCGGATGTTATCTGCACATAGGCAAGTTTGGACCATGGTCCCACAAGCTCGGATGGAAAGCCGTTAGCCTTGTTCGATAAGTCATAGTTCATGCCGGTGCGCAATGACTTTGAAAGCCGATCCTGAAGGGAGTAAATTTCTGACCGGTCCCAAAGGCTGGATCCCGAAAGGAGTTTTCCCCACTTCGGGTAAATCTTGTTTCTGACCCACTCCTGCTCCTGGTGGGGACAAAGAGAGAGTCTCGCCAGTTCTTTCTGTTCCATGAGCAGTCTTTGACTTACTTCGAACAGCTCCCCGGAGGGATCCAGTTGATGGCATTTTTCGCTCAATACGCCGCACAGAGCGTCGAGAACAGGCCCTTTCCATTCGAGTCCTGGCGCCTGCTCTTTAAGCAGGTTTTCCCAGCTCTCACGGAGAATCGCGACCTGAGCGTCTATCGCCGAGAACACAAACCCCAGCTTGACCAGTGTATTCCTTAGCTCGTGAGCCAGGATTTCGGAGCTTTGGAGGCGCTCGCGGGTAAAGTCTTTGCTCGCCCTGTAGAGCTTTTCTCTGAACCATAAAGTCAGCAGTTCGGAACCAAGGCTTTGGGCCAATTCCCCTACGACTCTGGTCGAACGGTCCCCGCGCTTCAACGTCCCCGGCTTAAGATGTATCTTTATAACCGCTGAAACCACATCTTCGCTGTCCTGCCAGATGGGGTTTCCCTGCCAATCGACGGGGCATTGAATCTTTTCGATGGCATTGCCGTAGAGGCTCTTCTTGCGAACCAGAACGGGTTGCATGTGATATTCGTCCTCCGGCTGTCCCAAGAGCTGCTTCCTGACACTGCGGGAGTCATGCATCGGATTTTCCGCCGTCCAACTCATCTGCTTTTCGACGCACCAGCCCATTGCTTCCAGTGCGCGGCCAGGCTGGTCACGGTATTGCTCCCAATTTTTGCCGGGTGGGTTGTAATCGGAGACGGCGGGCAACCCCCATTCGATCTCATCAGAACCTTCTTTCCTGGCGCCTGACAGAACGCGGACGGCGGTCAGTTCCGGCATAAGGCCGATCTTGTAAATTGTGCCCTTCGTCGCATTGTCCAGGCATAAAAGGACAGTCTTTATCATCGTCCGGCAGGTTGCAGCGAGGAGGTCGTCGCTGTTTAGCATACCTTTCTAATTGGCATAGTAGTTGTATACATGACAGGGATATAGGGTAATTCAAGTCTGCATTGAGCTCAAGTCTAGAGCTGAGGTCCTATTTGGCCCGACAGTCTGACAGATATAAGCTCCTTCAAGCACGGGTTGAAGAACTTGAGGCGGCCCTCCGGCGGGCGCACGACGAATCCGAACGCCGAGTGGCAGAGCGCACCGCCGAACTGCGCACGAGCGCCGAGCGTGAGCGCACGGAGGAGGCGCTTCGCATCTCGCGCCAAACGCTCCTGGACATCATCGAGTTCTTGCCGGATGCCACCTTTGTGATCGATCAGGACAAACGGGTCATCGCATGGAACAGGGCATGCGAGATAATGACGGGGGTAAAGAAAGAGGCGGTGTTGGGCCTCGGCGATTACGCCTATGACGACCTGTTCTTCGGCGGGCAGAAGCCGATTTTGATCGACCTGCCGGAAATGCCGTCACCGGAAATGGAATCCAAATACAAATATGTAAAAGCTAAATACAAATATGTAAGTCGGGCCGGGAACACATTCTTTGCCGAGTGTTTCAACCCTCGGCTGCGGGGCGGCCGGGGTGCCCATCTTTGGATCGCGGCGACACCGCTGTTCGACCGGGAAAAACGGTGTTGCGGCGCCATCGAGGTCATTCGGGACGTGACGGATCAAAAGCGCGTCGAGGAGGCGCTGCGCGAAAGTGAAGAGAAGTTCTTTGCGGCTTTCAATCACGCGCCGGTGATGGCCGCCATCACTGTATTAGAAGACGGGACCTTCCTGGATGTCAACAACAAGTTTCTGGAGGTCAGCGGCTTCACACGGTCGGAGGTGTTGGGCAGGACCTCCGTCGAGGTGGGCTGGCTGAGAGCTGAAGACCGTCTGCGGCTGGTCGAGTTGTTCCATAAGCAAGGCAATCTCTCGGACATGGAATACACTGCACGCAGCAGGGACGGCAGGCCCATTCATTGTCTATACCGCTGCGAACTGGTGACCATCGGAGGAGTCAAGCGACTTCTCACCATGTCGCTGGACATCACCGAGCGCAAGCTCGCGGAGCAGGCTTTGCGGGAGAGTGAACGAAAGTATCGCGAGCTTGTGGAACTCGCCAACAGCGTCATTCTGCGCTGGACGCATGACGGGCGGATCACCTTCCTCAACGAGTTCGGACAGCGATTTTTTGGCTACTCCGCCGAGGAGATTATCGGCCGCCACGTGGTGGGCACGATCGTTCCGCCGGTCGAGAGCAGCGGTCGTGACCTGC
>JBEKXG010000283.1:0-6571 GCA_049512295.1 Syntrophobacteraceae bacterium | reverse complement strand
ATTTTCTACGATCCGGCGGCAGTTCCCGGTGGCTGGGAGCATGATGGCGCTGCGTTCCGTCAACGGCATCAAGCTTAGGAGGTCTAAAAGATGGCTTTTGATCCGAACAATCTCATGAAAGACCGTATTACCGATATTGGTCCCCCGAAATATGACAAGTTCTTCCCGCCCGTTATCAAGGAGAATTTCGGCAACTGGAAATACCACGAAATCCTGGAGCCGGGCGTTTTGATGCACGTGGCTGAATCCGGGGCGGAAGTCTACTCCGTTCGTATCGGCTCGGCCCGTCTGATCAGCACGGACTACATCGCTGAAGTCTGCGATCTGGCCGACAAGTACTGCGGCGGATATCTGCGCTGGACGACCAGAAACAACATCGAGTTCCTGGTAAGCGACAAGAGCAAGCTCCAGCCGCTGCTGGCCGACCTGCGCAGCCGCGGCACATGGTTCCCCATCGGCGGGACCGGCAATTGCATTACCAATATCGTCCATACCCAGGGTTGGGCCCATTGCCACACCCCGGCGATCGACGCCTCCGGTGTCGTTAAAGCCGTAATGGACGAGGTCTTCGATTATTTCGGAAGCCACAAGCTGCCCGCGCAGGTCCGCATAGCCCTGGCATGCTGCCTGAATATGTGCGGGGCCGTTCACTGCTCCGATATCGCAATTCTGGGCGTTCACAGAAAACCGCCCTTCGTCGAGGATGACCGCGTACAGAACGTGTGCGAGATTCCTTTGGTAATCGCCGCATGCCCGACGGCCGCAATCAAGCCCAAAAAGGTCGGCGAGCGGAAAAGCATTGAGATCAACAACAACCGGTGCATGTTCTGCGGAAACTGCTACACTATGTGTCCGGCCCTGCCCCTTGCGGACGGCGAGGGTGACGGGATCGCCCTTTGGGTTGGCGGCAAGGTTTCCAACGTGAAATCGGTCCCCATGTTCTCGAAGCTGGCTGTTCCCTACATTCCCAACGAACCGCCCAGGTGGCCCACCACGGTTCAGACGGTCAAGACGATCGTCGAGGCTTACGCCGCGGGCGCTCGCCGCTATGAGCGCATTGGCGAGTGGATAAACAGGATCGGCTGGGAGCGTTTCTTTGCAAAGACCGGCCTCGAGTTCGGCCATGAGCACATTGACGATTACCGTCTTGCCATGACGACCTGGAGAACGACGACTCAGTTCAAGTTCTAAGAAGTGAAGGAAGCCGGAAGCGAGCAGCGGGAAGCAAAAAGACATTGGCGGGAAGCGTAAAAGAAATCCACGCTCCGCGAGGTCGTTTGCTTCCTGCTTCTTGCTTCAGGTTTTGTGGGCTTCCTGGTTTTTGCTTCTGATTTTGTGGATCTTTTATGGAATTTAACAGAGCGCGCCTCATAGTAGCGGCCATGCGCGGGGGAGCCGGAAAAACGGTTATCTCCGTGGGACTAAGCGCCGCATGGAAGCGCCACCTCGGGCTGCGTATCATTGCCTTCAAGAAGGGGCCCGATTATATAGACGCGGGCTGGTTGAGCGCGGCTTCGGGCAGCCCCTGCTACAACCTGGACCCGTTTCTCATGAGCCCGGAGCAGATCGTGCGATCATTTGTGATGCGCTCGGCAAAGGGGGACGGGAGCCTGATCGAAGGAAACCGGGGGTTATACGACGGAGTTGACGCAAACGGCAGCTATTCGACCGCCGAGCTTGCCAAACTTCTCCGGTGCCCGGTAGTTCTGGTTTTGGACGCAACAAAGGTGACGCGCACGGCCGCCGCCATGGTGTTGGGGTGCCAGAGGCTCGATGCCGAGGTGAGGATTGCCGGTGTGATTTTGAACCATGTGGCCGGAAAGCGGCATGAGTTGGTACTCAGGGAATCGATCGAGCAGTGGTGCGGGATTCCGGTCCTTGGGGTGGTCCCAAGGCAAACCCGCAACTTTTTCCCCGAGCGCCATCTCGGACTGGTTCCGCCCGAGGAAGCCGAAGACATCTCGGGGGCCCTTTCGATTGCGGCTGCTAAAATGAGTGAATACCTCGATCTGGATGCGCTCTGGGAATTGGCGGCTGCGGCCCCTGCTCTGGGTTGCCCCATGCCGGTTGCGGCGCCTGAGATGAGCCGCAGTGCGGTTAAAATTGGTATACTCCGGGATTCGGCGTTTCAGTTTTACTACCCGGAGAATTTTGAAGCTCTCGAAGACAGAGGTGCATCTCTTGTCTGGATTTCCAGCCTGGAGAACACGCCTTTGCCCGAAGTCGATGCGCTCTATATCGGCGGTGGATTTCCGGAAACCCATCTGGAGAAGCTTGCCGCCAATGACGTGTTCCGCGACTCTGTCAAATCCGCCGTGGAGGCTGGCTTACCTGTCTATGCGGAATGCGGCGGCCTGATGTTTTTGTGCCATGCAATTCGTCATCGGGAAAAACTCCATCCGATGGTGGGAGTGTTTCCCTTCGAGATAATTCTTGGGACAAAACCGCAGGGGCACGGCTATACCGTCATGGAGTGCGTAAGCCCCAATCCCTTTTTCCCGAAAGGCACGACGATTCGGGGACATGAATTCCATTATTCGAGAATTGCCGACCGGCTCGACCCCGGCTCCTACCCCTTCGTCTTCAGGTTGAAGAAGGGGCACGGAATTGTGGCCGGATGGGACGGCATATGTTATAAGAACGTCCTTGCGGGCTACTCGCACCTGCACGCGGCAGGAAACGAGCTCTGGGCCGATGCCATGATAGCCGCAGCGGGATCATATAAGAGGCTTAAAACATCAATTTCTGCCGATTCCGGATTGGACCGGGTTCGGCCGGAATCTCAGAGCTTTCCCACGCTCTATTGAAGGAGAAATTTAATGTCCCAGATTGAATTCAAAGGAAAGACTTTTGAGGTAGACGAGGATGGCTTCATTGCCAGCTTCGACACATGGTGCCCGGAGTGGGTCGAATACGTGAAGACATCCGAAGGCATCACCGACCTGACAGATGAACACTGGGCAGTGATTCACGTGCTCCAGGATTACTACAGGAAGCACGGAATCGCTCCGATGGTCCGGATTCTAACCAAGGTTACCGGATACAAGCTCAAGTACATCTATGAGCTTTTTCCATCGGGACCGGGTAAGGGCGCATGCAAAATGGCCGGGTTGCCCAAACCAACCGGTTGCGTTTAGACCCACGACCAAGACTGCTAAATCGGTGAATGGGTGAATCGGTTTTACTCACTCGCCTGCCCGCAGGGGCGGGGTTTAACCTTGTTTCCATCCGGAAAGGGTCCTTTTCCGAATAACTCCACGCCCCGCGAGGTGTCTCATCCGGTGTTTCCGGATGAACACCAGCCTCGCCCCTGCCCGCTCACCGATCCGCCTGCGCTCTTACCCGATCACCCACTCACGGTTCGTTCTTTTTTTTCTTTCCAGACTGACAAAAGCGGTGTAAAAGGATTTCGGGCCAGCTTTTGTATTTTATTTCACGCACGGCTGCTTGGCTGGTGTTCATCCGGAAACACCGGATGAGGCCTCTCGCGGAACGTGGAGTATGGAGATTGATGCCGTCAGAGCCTGCCCCGGACTTGATCCGGGGGCGGAAAAGAACCTTTTCCGGACGGAAACCAGCTTGACATAAGCCTGACAGGCACCCCTGACGAGGTGAGTTTTTTCCTTGGCCCGGCACCGGATTTATTTCGCGATTTCCGTCTTGACTTTAAGTTTGGATGAGGGTACGAAAAGGTTGCTAGCACTGGAAGCAATGGAGTTGAGAACAATTCCTGAAGCGGTTGTGCTCGAATTCTCAAAACTCAAGTGGAGGAAAAAATGAGCTTTAAGGTTGCGGTTGACAAGGACAAGTGCACTGGCGACGCCGAATGCGTAGATGTTTGCCCCGTCGATGTATACGAACTGGTCGATGGCAAGGCAGAACCCGTGAACGAGGATGAGTGCCTGGGCTGCGAAAGCTGCGTGGAAGTCTGTGAACAGGGCGCGATCACAGTGGAAGAAGTCTAGTCAGGCTAGTTTGCAAAGAATTTGGTTCCATCCTGAAAACAGGCCGCTTGACTCGCATTAGAGAGCAAGCGGCTTTGTCGTTGGCCCACGCGAAGGTGCGATCTGCCTCCAGGCCAATCTCCACACCACCTCACGATGGACACCCTTGCCGTCCGGCTGACAGTTCCCCCTGTCGGGCCGGCAGAGGACTTGCACCTCCAAGTGAATGCGCCCTGCCGGGCGCACCAAAAAAAGCCCACGCCTCGCGGCGTGGGCTTTTCTCATTTACTTTACTGTGTCTTTACTGTGCGTCGGAACTATTTCTCTTCCTTGGCTCCAGGATGGCATCCGGCGCAGGTAGTCGGGGCCTTGGTGTCCGGTTTTTCAGCCTTCAGTTTCTTGTGGCAGGGCTGACAGTTGTTGTGAAATGCGAGCTGAAGGTTAAGTTTTTTCTGATCCGGGGGGAGTTTGATCTCGCCCTGGACTGTCGGTTCGGTGTGGCATTTTTCGCATTTCTCGACCTGGTCGCCTTCTTTCCATGTATTGGTCTTGCCATCTTTATATATATGATGGCACTGAGTACAGGCGACCTTGTACTCCTGCGAATGCTTCAAGTGGCTGAGCTTCACGGCCGTCTTGGTCGGATTGGGCCAAAGCGCGGGTTTCAGGGTTATCTCATCGGGCGCCTTCTGCTCGGCCAATGCCAGCAACGCCACTGAAAAAAGAAATACAGCCGCAATGGCCAAACACGAGACTAACTTACCTTTTTTCATTCCGGGCTCTCCTCCTTTTCTTTTTCCATTGCCAGCCGGTGTCCATCCTGAAACACCGGATGAGACGCCAGTAGTTTCCGATTCGGATTCTTCGACGTCGAAAAAAGGGATTTTTCATCCCGACGAGGAAATCCAGGGGTTGCGCAGAGGCGTACATGAAATAGACGCTCTGCGAGATAAGCCCGAGGATTGACACCGCCAGACCACGCCCCGGACTCGATCCGGGGGCGGAAAACCTGAAAAACCCTTTCCGGACGGAAACCAGCTAATTCCACCAAACAGCTTGCAAATATACAGCAAGCAAAAACGCCAATCAAGCGAGCAGCATTCTAGTGAAATTTTTCGCTTTCCGCAAGAGAATTTATTCCAGAGAATTTATTCCAGAGAATTTATTCCTGGCTGCTTTGGGTAAAAACGTTGATTCCAAGCCGCATGTTTAGGCGCATCTGCACGTCTTCAGATTGCGGAACATGGCAAAATGATTAAAGTCAATATCCGGGTCGATTCAAAGCCATTTGCGCTGCTTTGGCCGTTTTTTTGCGATTTGCCGGGCAGGGCGGAGGAGGATCATGCAATTTCAGAAGCTGTATTTTAAAAACCCGGATGGAAAAAGGCTCGCCGCTCGCCTGGACCTGCCGCTTGATGAGAAACCAACCGCTTTTGCCATCTTTGCCCACTGTTTCACCTGCACCAAGAACTTCAATGCGGTCGTAAACATCGACCGGGCGCTGGCCATGCATGGGATGGCGGTCCTGAGGTTCGATTTTACCGGCCTTGGTGAAAGCGAAGGGGATTTTTCCGAAACCAGTTTTTCCACCAACGTGGCGGACCTTGTTGCGGCTGCCGACTTCCTCAAAGACGCCTACGAGGCGCCCAGGCTGCTCATCGGTCATTCGCTCGGCGGGGCAGCGGTGATACAGGCGGCCCGAGAAATCCCCTCCGTCGAGGCGGTCTCGACCATTGCCGCACCCGCCGAACTCAAGGGACTACTCCGCTTCATGGAGGGACCCCCGATTGAACAGCTCGAAAAAGAAGGCGAGACCACGGTCAATATTTCCGGCCGAAATTTCAAGATAAAGAAGCAGTTCCTGGACGATCTGAGGCAGGACAACATGGAGGAGGCGATACGCGCCCTTAGAAGACCCCTTTTGATCTTCCATTCTCCAGTGGACCGGATCGTATCGATTGATCAGGCTGCGAAAATCTTTGCGGCATCGCGGCATCCGAAGAGCTTCATTTCGCTGGACAAGGCCGATCATCTGCTCTCCAACCAGTCGGACAGTCTCTACGTCGGTTCGGTACTTGCGGCCTGGGTCTCGAAATATCTCAAGATTTCAGAAAGAAAATACATTCAGCCCGAATTATCCGATAACCGGGTCGTAGCCCGCACGGGCAAGACCGGCTTTCGGACCGAAATTATAGCCAATGGGCACAGCCTGGTCGCCGATGAACCGATCGCGGTGGGAGGCGCCAATTCCGGGCCGACGCCCTACGACCTGCTGGTATCGGCCCTTGGGGCCTGTACGGGGATGACCATCAGGATGTACGCAGACCGCAAGAAACTGCCTCTGGACGCCATTATCGTAAGACTAAGGCACGAGAGGATCCATGCGGAAGACTGCCGGGATTGCGACGACCCGAACTGTAAAGTTGATTTCATTGAAAGGGAGATAGAGCTACAGGGAGACCTTGACCAGCCGACTCGGCAGAGAATGCTCGAGATCGCCAACCGGTGTCCGGTTCACAGGACGCTAGAATCAGGGAGCCGGGTCACTTCGAAACTGGAGCAGTAGGATGATCTTTGCGCGTCAACCATGCAGGCTGAAACTGAAAAATAAAAAAAATCGTTGCACT
>JBEKXG010000282.1:0-6580 GCA_049512295.1 Syntrophobacteraceae bacterium | reverse complement strand
TGGCAGCACGGCGATAGTGGGCGTTGCACCGGGTCGGCTCCGTCGCCAGAATAAGGGTATCCGTGACCGGACCGCATCGTAGCTCCGCGGCTTTTCGGGCCACAGTGTTGATCGCTATCATTGCCATTCCGGGATCGAACGAAGATGCAGCGCGATCTTTGTCGATCGCCTCGGACGCCGCAAATTGGTCCCCTTTGTTTTGCAGCAATGCCTTCATCGCCACTACAGCGTAAGCGCACACGTGCCCCAAGGGCGCGTTGACAGGTCCACCCGAAAATCCCGCAATGCCCCCTCCTGGAATGCGCTAAAGATCTCGTCAAACGCCATCATGCCAATCACAGAGGGCCCCCCGACATCCTTCAGGATCAGTCCCATGTCGCCTATCACGCGAGCAGTGTCATATTCGTCGCCGGTGACCTTCATGTGCAGTTTGGGTGGTAGTCCAACAAGCTCTGCCGCCGACTTGCCGACAAGATAGGATGTATTGATCTTCTGGTACTGCCCGTATTCCTGACCGACTTCGGCATCCGGATGGATAATCTCGAGGATGGCCGCTGCACCGAAGAGCGCGGCAGTGAAAGGATGCGGGTGAATGCCGGCTCCGGCCATTGCATCAAGCATTGCCTGAGTCCCGATTCGCGCTCCATTTGTGGCCATTTCCGGCCAGATTATGTCTTCGCCCAACGCACTGTGGCCGTACAGCGGGCCGCCTCCGACATTTTGCGGCAACTGTCGGCCGCTAATCGGGCTAAGTTTTCCCTCGGCCATCGCCTGATAGATAGCCTGTACCGCTGGAAAGCCGGATATCTTGTTGTTCATCTTGGCTGTGGGGGATCGCCACTATTCCGCATCGATCCACCTTGGCGATCATACGCGCCATGGCGCCCAACTTGCGGTTTCCTGCAGGTATGCCAACTTGTGCCTTTGCTCCCACAATGTAGAGCATGGCTGCACTGAGCAACGCGGCATTCGCACCATCTGCACCAGCATCCCGGGCGGCTGCAACCGCCTTTGATAGAACGTCCTCAACCGGCAGGTGTCGCACGTTGGCGAACTTCACGGAGATGTCTGCGCCGCGCACGAGTTCCTCAGCAACCACGTTGGCAATAGAGATGACCGGCTCTCCTCGTGTTTACCTCTCAAATCGATCCTCGGGTCCCCGTCGCCGTTCAGCGCACCGCCCACCAGCCGAACCACCTCACGCAACGGAACATGCAACCCGCATTTGGCAAGCAATTTCTCACTAAGAGCAACACAAGAGCGATGCTCCAGAACTATAGGGCCTGAAGGATTTGTCAGCCGTTTTCCTTCCACCTGTTCGCGCAGTGTCCCCGCAGGAGTCAGTATAGTGAGATTACAGTTAAGGTTTTCCGTTCTGAAAGAAACGTGCTGAGTAGCCAGCCTGTGCCAGCCTGTAACCCCGAACTCTGCAAGCAAAGTCTCTTCCACTGAGGCGAGTTGGTCATGCCGCACATCAATCAATAACAGTTGCCCAGGCCGGCCTTTCTTCGTGAGCGTGGGCAGCAGTTGGACATTCACGGCTCCGGCGGAACATAGCCTCGTCAGCGCTTCGCCGAGCAGCTCACCGGACATGTGATCAATCTGAACGAAAAGCAGGCTTCCCTCGTGCTGGCGACGCCCTCCATCGCCGGGGTAATCGCAGATCATTTGGTCCCCCTCCTTCCCTCCCTTTTCAACACGGATGTCGGCTCGACGTCCTGTTGTGTGCCTGCGAACGTTGCTTCCAGTAAAACGGAAAGAGCCAATCACATGAGTAATAACGGTTTTCCGCTCACGGTGGATGCTCCTCCTAATGAAAAAGACGGCACCGGAATTGCGGGGTCAACAGTGTGTCTGCCGGATCATCCTTTAAACGGTCGGCGGTATATGTCTCGTGAGGATGCAGGAAACTTGCCAGTTCTATTTAAATCTTAAAATGAAAAGCGAAAGTGGATGAGACGCCCTTTGCGGGGATGTGGAATATAACAGTGGCGTATGAGTCACCAAACCCCAAGCTTCACGAACTCATCCGCTTCTTAGTAACTTCCAACTCCGCCGGCTCGCGCAGAATGGCGTTCGGATTTATGCCAGGGTCCATCACACAAGCCGGGCAATAGTAGGCAGGCCAGACGCAGCCGCAGCCCGAGCCTATCAGTTCGAAACGGGCGCATGCCTGACAGACCGCTTTCCCACATCCCATGCAGGTGGTAAATACCTGCCCCTCGCAGATTTCACAGGAACTCTCGGATTTCCGGTTTTCCATATCGGTCATGATTTGCTCCGGCTCGTTTCGAGGAATTGCGCCTGAGAATGCTAAGCTTCTCAGGCGATCCTCTTTTTTCGCCGCTTCGCTTCTGGCCTCGCTCAGTGATTTTACAACCAGCATCGGCCAATTTTGCTGCCTCCACTTTACCGCAATACCAGGCCAAAATCATGTCACATTTTTTCTTCCGAAGTCTCGTCCGCTTCGGTGTGTCGGCTGTCACCGTTTTAGTCGCCGCTTGAGTGGACGCTTTGGCTTTCGCCTGCCTTTTCGCTTCTATCGCTTTATTGAGATTCTCAGGCAATCCCCTCTTTTTGACAGCTTAGATCCGGGTGATCCGTAAATCTTTTGCTTCTTTTCTGCGCCAAAGCGAAAGATCAGCTATCAATAGGCCAGCGCCGGGATTAATTCACACACGATTCAAGGTCACCGTGACACAATCGTGACGACGACCTATCTTAATGGGAATCGCTTCCAGGAAACAAAACGTTGATCATCCTAAGGGAGATGCCCGATGGCGATAATCGCAATTTCCAGAGGTTCTTACAGCAAGGGGAAAGAAGTTGCCGAGAGGGTTGCTGACAGACTCGGCTATCGATGCATATCCCGGGAGGTGATTATAGAGGCTTCCAGAGATTTCAACATTCCTGAAATCAAGCTCCATCGGGCCATCCATGACGCACCCTCGATCTTCGAAAAGCTCACATCCATAACCTACGGAAGAGAGAAGTACATAAGCTATTTTGAGACAGCTCTACTCAGATTCCTACAAAAAGATAACGTGGTCTACCATGGTTTTGGGGGCCACTTCTTCATTAAGGATATACCCCATGCACTCAAGGTTAGAATCATCGCTGATATGGAAGAGCGCGTGCGGCTCGTAATGACGCGCGAAGGAATTTCAAGGGAACGTGCCTGGCGTAGGCTGGTGAAAGATGCTGAGGAACGAAAGAAATGGAGCTTGCACCTCTACGGAATCGATACGACGGACCCTAACCTTTTCGATCTTCTCCTTTTAATAAAGAACATCTCTATTGACGATGCAATCGGCGGTATATGCTATTTCGCACAACTGGATACGTTCAGGACGACTTTCGAATCACAAAAGGCAATGGATGACCTGGTTCTCGCTGCTGAAGTAAAGGCTACTCTCATAAACTTGATTCCCGACATCAAAGTCGTTGCAAAAGACGGAATAGTGACTTTGAGTACGACTCTGACTCTCGGACCTTTACAGGTCCAAGAGTTGAGGAAAATTGAGAGAAGTATTTCCGGGGTAAAATCCATAGATGTCAAACTGTCACATTCGGCAAGTTAGACGGGATCACCCGGGGGTATGCGAAACAGGCCGAGTTTGGGCTTGAAGATCTAAAGGATTAAAGCTGTCCAAGGGCAGAACCGGCAGAATCACCGCGCTCCCGCTCGTTTCAGGAAATGATAGCGGAAAAGTAAAGCATTCAGGGCCGTGGCTCCGTCCTCGGGCGTCAAGTATGTGCACACCCCTTTGGAATGGAGCGCGGCCATATAAGGCGCCGCCTCGATCTGGTGGGCCATGAAGACAAGAACCAGGGTCTTGTCGGCGTATTTTTTCGCCAGGGATTCGAATTCTATGATCGGCGGTCGAATGAGTGGATTGTAGTTCCAGACAATCAGGTAGGCGTCGTAATCCTCCTGGAGAACAGCCTCCAGCACACGCGCATAAGTTTGTGGCAGGAAGCCGGGTCCGGTGAGGTCTACCGGGTTCTGGAGTTCCACCGGGGTTTTCTCGCCGATGATCGATCCGATCTTTGCTTTCGCTTCCAAAGAAAGGTCCGGCAGCTCCCATCCAGCGCCCAGCAGTTTGTCCATGGCCACGATGCAGGGGCCCGCAGTGAATGTGAGCGCACACATACGAGGACTTCGAGGCGCCTGTAGCATGCTCAGTGCTTTTGCTGCCACAGCGGCGTCAAAAGCGCTTTGCACCTCAAATGCGCCCGCCTGCTTGAACATGCCCTGATACAGCCGGTACTCTACGGCGAGGCTTCCCGTGTGGGTGGCCGTAGCTTTAGAGACTTCTTCATTCTTCCCCGCCTTGTATATTATGACCGGTTTTTTCAGCGCTGTTTTCTTCAGCGCTTCGTAGAGACTTCGAGGATGCTCGACTCCCTCTACAAACAGCAGGAAAGTCTCCGCATTCGGATCATCCCTCAAGACCTCCAGATAATCGGCAAAATCCAGCACAGTGCGGTTACCGAGACCGATAAAGTGGCTTAGCCCGCAATGAAGGCTTTGGAGCGATTGAGCCATGGAAAGTCCCACTCCTCCACTTTGCGAGAGAATCGCTACCGGACCCGGCCGGGCGTCCAGGTGCCAGAAAATGGCGTGGAGCCCATGGTGGAAGGATGAGAAACCCAGGGTATTGGGACCAATCACGACCATTTCGTACCGGGTGGCCAGTTCCAGGAGCCGCTTGTCGAGGGCCTCCCCGCCGGAGCGAACTTCCCTGAATCCTCCCGCCACGATAGTCACGGCGGGAATACCGATTTTGGCCGCCCTTTCGGCCATCTCAAGGGCCATATGCTGATTCAGCAGTAAAATGGCGAGATCGGGAGGCGGATCGATTGATTCAAGATCAGGATAGCATTTCAGCCCCAAGATCTCGTTATACTTTGGATTTACGGGTATGACCTCCCCTTGGAAGGAGGCGCCTAGGAGATTGTAGACGGGGCCCATACCGACGGAAAGTTGTTCTTGTGAAGCACCTACCAAGGCGACGCGGCGGGCGTTGAGTGCCCGCTTCAGCTTTTCCAGCATGAGTGGAGATAAAGGCATTGACACCTCCAGGGTGGTTTAACCACTAGATATTGTCATACGTCAACTAATCGGGTCCTCGGCGTAGAAGTCCTGTCCACACTGCCCGGCCTGAGCCTCAAGACCGGCAATCCATCCGTTGACGCGATCCTCACCGTAGGTTTTTTTCCACGCCTGAAGGATCAGAGCCAGGGGGATGTCCGGGTAGCTTCCCAGATATTCCAGGTATTCCATGTATTTCTGGTTGTCAAGATTGTAGGCGTGAAAAATTGAATCTTCCAGACCGTTGAATTCGAGCGGCGGGACCCTGTGCCTGAGACAGAGTTCCTGGTTAAAAGCCGGTGTTGCCCTGACCCATTTCCCCCCCAGGTAGAATTCAACGAATCCGTGGTAAACGAAAAGGTCCGACCCGAGGTAGTCGAGGAGTTGTTTGGTGGCCAGATGGTTTCGCACTGTTGCAAAGCCCACCCTGGAAGGGATTCCGCATGCTCGTCCGAGGGCGCAAAGCAGAGAAGCCTTGGGGACGCAAAAGCTTTTCCCTCGAGCCAAAACGTAGCCGGCCCGGTAGTGTTCCGGACGATAGAAGGGAGCATAAGGATCGTAGCGGATTCCGTCACGAACCGCGAGATAAAGCTGAACGGCTTTTTCCACGGCATCGCGGCGGCCCCCCGCCACCTCTTGCGCGAAGCCGCTGACGACTTTGTTGTCGCTGTCTATGATCGATGTAGGTCTAAGATATTCTTGCATGTTCGCCAGGTTTTACAAGATCGGCCAGTTTTCTGCGCATAATCTTGCCCGTGCTCGTTTTGGGCACATCGTCCACAAAATAGACACCTCTCGGAACCTTATAGTTGGCCAGATGCTCGCGGCAGAAGCTCAGGATTTCCTCCTCGGTTGCCGTTTCCCCCGGTTTCAGGACGACGAAGGCCTTGGCAAGCTCTCCCTTGAGTTCGTCCGGCTCTTTGCCCACTGCGCATATCGCGACCTTCTCCAGCTTCAGGACGACGCGCTCGATTTCCGCAGGATAGACGTTGTAGCCGGCGGTAATGATCATGTCTTTCTTGCGGTCCACGACAAATATATACCCTTCATCGTCCATGTGGCAAATATCTCCCGTGTGCAGCCAACCGCCTTCCTCGATTGTCTCCCGCGTCGCTTCCTCATTGCCCCAGTAGCCCTCCATGACTATCGGCCCCCGGAACATCAATTCGCCTATCTCACCCGGTTTCAGCGTCTTCGCCGCATCCTCGCTGTCAACGATCTTGGCTTCGGTGTAAGGGAGAGGGACGCCGATGGAGCCCAGCTTGTTCTTGCCGTAATAGGGATGGGTGGTTCCCAGCCCGGCCAGTTCGGTCATCCCCCACAATTCCAGGAGCGGACAGCCGAAACGCTTTTCCACTTCGAGCATCTTGTCCACAGACATGGTCTGGCCGCCGACCGTGCAGCGCGTAAGGGAACTGAGGTCGAATTTGCCGAGGTCCGGATAACTGAGAAGGTACAGAAACATAGTCGGCACGCCCTCAAACA
>JBEKXG010000281.1:0-7686 GCA_049512295.1 Syntrophobacteraceae bacterium | reverse complement strand
GTCCCCCAGGAAGCTACTTTTTCGTAGTCCAGAAGATCCATCAGAAAGTCAGGATACCTCTCCTCTTTGAAAGAATGAAGTGTTGAAATTCGCAAGTTATTCAAATCATATCTGGATCTGGATGTCTCGTTTCGGGAGGTCATGCACATACGGGTGACCGAGTCGGGAGGTGGATTGTGAACAGGGGGAAAGTCCACCGGGCGCCGGATCTGACGCCGCTTTTCCTGTGGATTATAACATACGCATATCCCCGTAAGGCTGCGTCATCGACATTAAACCATTGTCAAGCACCCCGGATGCCCCGTGGGCCGATCAACTCCGGAAGTCGCAGAAGTTCCGAAAAGTCGATCAACGGTCTGAGTGAAGCGGGCTTCCGCGCGGGTCACGGTCCAGGTCCCCCTCTTTTCGGGAAGTCCCATCGTACTGACTCTCCCATGCTTGAAATTCATGGCGATTTCTATCATAGTGGACCTGTCGGCCTTACGCGGTAAGTACAGATTGAATAAGCTGGAATGCCCTCAGGCCTGATAAAGACCGAAATCGCATGGAATGACAGGCGCCATTTGATAGTCGGCAGCGCCGCCATGGAAGGCGGCGCTGCCATCTGGCATACGGGAGACCTTATTCTGAAGGTGAAAAAGCTTTCGATTTTTGCACTTTGCCTTATCGCAGGCCTGATTGTGCTGTTTGCCTGGAAAACGGTCCGGGACCTTCAAACGCCGCCTGCCGCTCTTTTGTTCGGCGACTCGGAGGTAAGGAAGCCGCAGCTTCTCGACCGAAGCGGTTCAAGTGCGCTCTCTATAAGCTATCAAAACAGGTGGAGCGTTCAAACGGTTCCTTTACACGAAATCCCGGCACTTCTCCGGAGTGCGTTTATCGAGTCGGAGGACAGGCGTTTTTTGAGCCACGGCGGGGCGGACTGGCTGGCCCGCGTGCATGCCCTGGCCCAAAACCTGCGCGCTATGAAAGGAATCCGGGGGGCAAGCACTATTACCGAGCAGGTCGTCCGCATGCTTCACCCGCGTCCTCGGACCGTATGGTCCAGGTGGCTCGAAGGAATCGAGGCGGCGCGCCTCGAGGATCGTTTTTCAAAAAGCGAAATTCTGGAGTTCTACCTGAACCAGGTCCCGTACGGTCATCAGAGGCGGGGAGTCGTGGAAGCGGCCAGGTTCTATTTCGACCGCGATCCGGCCACTCTGAATGCGAAGGAAAGCCTTGCGCTCGCGGTCCTCGTGCGGGCGCCTTCCGGTCTCGATCTGAAGCAACAGCGAAAGTCCCTTGAAAGGCGCCTCTCGAAGCTCGCGGCACATTTGCGCGACAAGGGTCTGCTCGGTGAAGCGCAGTATCGGGCCGCTCTGTCGGAGGGCTTTGAATTCGCTCATTCCAGGAGAGTAATTGAAGCGCCCCAATTCGTTCAGTATGTATTCAATAACGCCGGGGCCGAGGTATTGAACTCCAGCGGCACGATCACGACCAGCCTTGACGGGCGTGTTCAACAAAAAGTCCGGCAGATACTGTGGAACCGTCTCGGGGCGCTGAGGTCCAGCGACGTGGGCGATGGGGCGGCGCTGGCCGTTGACAGTCGGACCGGCGAGGTGCTTGCATGGGTGAGCGAAAGCTTGTCAGCCGGAGAATCACAGGGGTGGGTGGATGCCGTCACGGTAAGGAGGCAGCCGGGTTCCACCCTGAAACCGTTCCTCTACGCCCTTGCAATGGAAATGGGATGGACCGCCGCAACCCTTATAGAGGATTCTCCTCTGGCTGAAGCTGCCGGATCGGGTCTGCATAGCTTCCACAACTACAGCAGGACCTATTACGGCCCGCTCCGGCTGCGGGTGGCGCTTGGAAATTCCCTGAATACCCCTGCGGTCAGAACGATTCAGTTCACGGGTACTGAACGGTTTCTCCTTTGGCTGCGCTCACTCGGTATGTCGGGTCTTAATAAATCGGCTGACTTCTACGGACACGGCCTTGCGCTGGGAGATGGCGAAGTGAGCCTCTTCGAGCTTGTGCAGGCTTATTCCGTACTGGCGCGCCACGGCGCCTTCCTGCCGCTGCGCACTCTATCCGGGCGCCACCTGCCTTCCGGCGAATTAACTCAAGTGATCGGTCCGGGTACGGCGGCCATAATTGGTGACATACTATCGGACCCCCAGGCGAGACGCCTTGAATTCGGAGAGGGACACCTCCTGCGCTTTCCGGTTCAGACAGCCGTGAAAACGGGGACTTCCACCGACCATCGGGACTGCTGGGCACTCGGTTTTTCCGGCCGGTATACCGCTGGCGTGTGGATGGGGAATCTGGACCACCGCCCGACCAGGGGATTAACCGGCGCCATTGGTCCGGCACTGGTCCTGCGGGCCATCTTCGCGGAACTGAACCGGGAAGAAGAAACAGGCACTTTGTCAACAGGCCGGTCTTCAGAGGGGCACGGCCTGCAGTCCCTTGGCATATGCGCCGTGAGCGGAATGCTGGCGGGCCCCGGCTGCCCGAAGGTGGACGAAAAATTTGAGCCTCCCGGGGTCCCCGTCGAAGTCTGCACACTTCATTCGATCCGGGCTGACATGCCCGTGTCGCGTGAAAGTATGTCCGCGCTCCGCGAGGCGCCTTCGCCCTGCGAAAGTGTGAAGATGCTTCAGCCCACCCCCGGCCTCCAGATCGCCATGGACCCCCGCATTCCCGCTGAGCTTCAGGCGTTTGCGTTTAGAATTCCCAAAAAGATCAACCCCGCGAGAGTCGAGTGGGTCCTGAACGGAAAACCGGCAGGGCAGACGGGAAAAGATGAGCGTCAGTTCTTATGGCCGCTTTCCCGCGGCGAATACATCGCACAGGCCAGGGTGTGGTGTGGCGGCCAAAGCGGGCCGGTCGAAACCCCCCAGGTGGCTTTCGTGGTAAAATGATCTCCTGCCGCCTTGGCGCGGCGTCCACCCGGAAACACCCTTGATCTCTACTCCCCGCGAGGTGTGGAGTTCTTGCCAGGGATTTATCGGTCGCGGTCACTGCTCACAGTTTCCGATTCCGGCTCGATGTCTTTCATTCTTTTTAGCTTCAAACGAACGGCGGCCAGGATAGTCAAAACCGCAGCGGTGAAGAAAAGAATTTCATATAGATGCTGACTCGCCCAAACCAGCCACTCACTTCTCCTTCTCATGTCATCGATCCATTCCTTCTGCACGTCTTGAAACGGCTTGGACAGCGCTTTCGAGACTGCCAGGTCAATGTCGTCGCCTTCTTTCAAATACGTCAAAACATCGCGTAGGCTCTCAGTGCCATAGTGAGCCGTCACATATCCGACGAAGTCGTGGCTCTCCTTATAGGCCAGTAGGAGCAAATCCTTGTCTTTCGGGAAGGTGACGGTAAGCTGCCTTAAAGGAATGAGACGCTGAGCCATGTCAATTCGGTTAATTGTCGCCCCTTCTCCAGCCAGAACCTCTCCAAGGGTCCCGCTGATCCATTGGCAGACCCCTTCATCCAGCCACTTTGGAATGATTTGTTTTCTGATGTGATCGTGAAGAAGAAGATGACATAACTCGTGTTTGAAAGTGTCGTTCAAGATAGTTGGCTTTGAAGTGATGGGTGAGATGAGTACCACAATCAAGTGTTCCGACGGGACGGCGAAAGCGGAAACAAAGGGGCTGCCGCTGAGCCTTTCGAAGAAAGCCTGGTTTGTGATGAGCAACACCGTTGGCTTCAATAACAGTCGCAGACCGAGAATATTTTCAATGTCGCCTTTCGCCTCCGGGTAAATTTGCCCCAGGTATTTTGCTTCAGACTCCAGATGAGCTTCACCCCTTATGACCAAATCCTCATTTTGAAAAAGGATGTGTTCTTCGAAACCATAGGTCCCGTCCAAAAGAAAGAAGCACGCCATAAAAGGTAAAAGCAGTAGAAAGCCTTTCATTAAATCGGCCGCCCCCTGTTTCAGGAACACACATGCCTGTTATTCCGACTGACCATAAAGGAGTCTTATGCCCATCGTGATCGACTGCTGGCGACTATTCCATATATTATCATAGTAGCTCCGTTGTTTGGGTCGCCGGCAATTGCACCGTCGGGAACGGAAAAGACGACGAAAGTGGGAGTCAGGGAAGAATTCAATGAACTCAGGGACTTTGTAGTCGTAACGGAGGCAAGCGTGGTGACGCTGCCAGCGTTATCCGAGGCCGAATCAGATATGCAACCCTATCTCCCAACCGGCATGCAAGTGATTCCACATGCACTTCATGGTTTCCATGCCGGATTAGTGGGCCGGAACCTCGGCGCTTCCCTGAGGAACCTCGGATCGTCTTTCCATTTTTCATAGAGGCGCCAAAGCCGGGGTATAATCTGCGTCCATCGCGGATAACGCGCACAGAAGCAGGCTTTATCGAAATCGCCGTCCTCCTCGCTCCAGGGGTTGGGAAACGCTTCAGCCGTCATCCTTATTCCATTCATCAATTCCGCATCAGGCGGGGGGAGACTTCCTGGTGCCCCCAGTGCTTTTTCAAGCTTTGCCCGAATTGTTTTGGCTCTTCGTTCCTCTTCAGCGGCAAGGTTATGGTGCTCCATCGAAATGCGGTCGTTGCCCATGTCATAATAGGCGTCCCCCTTGCTCCGATATTTTTGGGACAGATACTCGCGGGACCGCAGAACATCGAGCAGGCAAGCGATCTCATGGACATCTTCACTGTTCTTCAAACCCACAGCAGGCGATCCTCACCATTGTCTTCGACAAACTCGTACCCGTATTTACGGCAAATGGCACTCCAGCAATTCACTAAACCGCAAAAACTGTCCACCGTCCATTCAGGATATTTCCCGGCCAATGTCTGAAGCTCATGGTCGGTACAGACTAAAATCGGTATCATTCTCTCGTCGAAAGTGTCATGCCTTGGAGCGGGGAGGGAAGAATTATGAAGTGACATAAACTTTAGTTCCGAATACTTTACTATTATCAACCAGAAAAGCTGGGATACTTCGGATGCTGTCAATCTCAGATTTGGGGGACTGAAATCCAGGGTGTCCTTCAGATAAGTGATTCTATCGAGTGATTTCCGAATTGTATCGTGCAGCTCGCTTTCGTATCGTTCATATGTTTCAAAGAAGACAGCGGAAGCTGACCAAAATATGGCGCCCAATTCGGAAGTAAGGTGGCTAATGTAATAGTCTGCTATTGTTTTTATTTTGAAAACTTCAAATTCTGGATTTGATGTGGTCAAATCGTTGCGGACCAGGTTGTCCACGCAATGCCCAAACTCATGGCAGATCGTGTCAAACCCCAGCTTTGCGTACCGGTCCCAATCATCAGATTTCTTCCCATTCTCCAATTCTCTTAAAACGGAGAAAACGATTCCACTGGTTAAGACCACTACGTTTGTCACGTCGCCGGCATCAGATTCAAAAGGCATCGTCTTTCCTACTGCCTGGTAAAAGTCATCATCAGTATCGGTCTCACAACCGTCGAGATGGAGTTCCTCCTCCAGGGTCCTCAACCGATCACCCAAGCAGTCCTGATCGACAATAATCAGGCGTGCAATTGGGATTTCCGGCCTGTCGATCACTGTGACAGCGAGACCTAAAAGATCTGCCATCAGTGCATCGAGGTCGGGAAATTTGTCTAGAAAATAGCCTGGCATCTCGGTCTGGAGCCGCAAGAACACCTCCCCGTTAAGGTTTACAGCCGATAATTCTCCCGGGACCTTAAAGTGCTGCACAGGTCAGGTGCTAATCAGGGTCACCTATCGATTTGGCGACATCTTGCCTCCTGCCTTGCTCAATGATTTTACAACCGGCATCGGCCAATTTTGCCGCCTTCGCTTTACTGTAACACCCGGCTGGAATTATGCCTTTTTCTTCCGAAGTCTCGTCCGCTTTGGTTCGCTGGGCGTCATTGTCTCGGTTGCCGCTTCAGTGGACGCTTGGGCTTTTTCCTGCCTTCTTGCCTCCATTGCCTTCCTGAGATTCTCAGGCAGCCCCCTCTTTTTTGCGGCCTCGATCCGGGCTTTGGTCAAAGACTTCGCAGCCAGCGGTGTCTGCATCGTGAAACCATATTTCTTTTTATACTCTTTCTGACTCATGCCGTGAGTCACCAGATGTTTCAGAGTAAGCAGCATCATTTCGGCACCGCATTCAAGACAAATCACTTTGTCATCTTGAATGGAGTTTTCCGGCGTGAGCGAGGGTTTTTCCTCTCGGAGTCCTTCCTGAATTGCTTCTGCAGCCATCGGTATGCTGGCTGTCACTGTCTCGGGTGCCGCTTGAGTGGACGCTTTGGCTTTCTGCTGCCTTCTTGCCTCCAGATATTGTTTGAGCTTCTCGGGCAGTCCTTTCTTCTTTGCAGCTTTGATCCGGGCTTTGGTCAACGATTTTGCGGAAAGAGAAGTGCTCATCGTGAAACCATATTTCTTCTTGTACTCCTTTGGACTCATGCCGTGAGACGACAGATGCTTCTGTGTGAGCTGCTTGAATTCGGCGCCGCATTCGAGACAGATCACTTTGTCGTTTTGAATTGAATTCTCCGGCGTGAGTGCGGGTTTTTCCTCCTGGGGTCCTCCCTGAATCGGTGTCATGGGGGTTAAGGATACTTGCGCCTGGACGATTTCTGATGTGATTTCAATGAGTTTTTTGGGCATTGGCGATCCTTTGGCTTAAAGGTAAATTGAAAACTTCACAGTTTAGAGCACGGTGATTCTAATAGGTTAGCACATTAATGCAATACTTTTCGAATACATGCGGCAACTTGTGTCATCAACCCTAAAGCTAAGGGTCCGTCGAGCGAGGTGAGATGCGCGGTGAGGGAGATTGGACGGTGCTATTTCACACCAATGCCTTATACGAATCCAACGTCCCTTGAGTAACTGATTTGGGAAGCTGCAACCTTGCAACTTGACGAAGACCTCACTACCGGCATAAAATTGCAAAACGGAAAATACCGAGGGCCGGTGCCCGGGAAGCCGGGTTGCTTCGGGCTATGCTCTCCAGTCATGAAGAGAGGTGGCAGGTAATGCGATACGTTAGACTCGGAAAAACAGGGATCGAAGTCTCCGAGGTGGGTTTTGGAGGTATTCCCATCATCCGCCTATCCACTGCCGAGGCAGTGAGGGTTCTCAGGCGGGCTTATGACAGAGGGATAACCCTGTTCGACACGGCCAACGCGTACCTCGACAGCGAGGAGAAAATCGGGCTGGCTTTTGGCGGCATCCGAAGCCGGCTGGTTCTTGCCACTAAAACGTTGAAGCGCGACCGCGAGGGCGCCGAGGCAGATATCGATCTCAGCCTGCGGCGCGTGCAGACCGATTACATCGATCTTTTTCAGATACATCAACTGTCGCTCGAATCCGATTATCAGGCGATAACCGGACCCGACGGGGCACTGGAGGCAGTCTTCCAGGCAAAACAGGCCGGCAAGATCAGGCACCTCGGCGTGACTTCCCACAGCATCGAGATGGCCATAAAGCTGATCAAGACCGGACTTTTCAGCACCGTCCAGTTTCCCTTCAACTTTATAGAGTCCGCACCCGCAGAAGAACTCCATCCGGCTGCCCGGCAAGAGGGAATGGGCATTCTCGCCATGAAACCTTTCGGTGGGGGTGTACTGGACAACGGAGAGCTCTGTTTCAAGTTCCTTCGCCGGTTCTCCGACGTAATCCCTCTGCCGGGGTTCGATGCCGTCGAGCAGGTCGATCAAATTCTAGCCGTTTACGAGAC
>JBEKXG010000280.1:0-6596 GCA_049512295.1 Syntrophobacteraceae bacterium | reverse complement strand
TCACCATTTTTCTGGCAACTTCATTGGCCAACAGATCGTCGAACCGTGGAAGGCTCGATGGCGGGGCCGGCACATAAACGGGGGCAGCCGGCGGAGGCTCCGGTATCTTTACCTCTTCGCTCGCAATGGTCATCCAATCGCCGTAAATACGGTTGGAGGCAATGTTGATCTTATAAGAAAACCCAAGATAGACCAGCAGAAGCACTAAACCTGCACCAACCCAAAGAACCCACATGGGAACATAGCGCGTCAGCGGACTGCGCAAATCACGCAGTCCCTGCCAGTTGATAGAAAGGCTGAGTCCGGAGTCGCCTCTGAGTCTCTGGATCTCCGTGTATACATCCAGGCGCAACTCTTCCAGAACACGATTGCCGTTAGGTAACAACCGGTATTTTCCCTCGAACCCGAGGCTCAGACACATATAAGCAAGTTCAAGCAGGTCCAGGTGCTCGGTGGGCCGGCGCATGAGACGTTCGACGATGGGGAAGAATTCTTCTCCCCCTACTGCTTCCCGGTGAAACTTGACCAGAAGAGTATCGTGTCCCCAGAAGGATTCACTTCCCCAGGGAGTATTGAGAACCGTCTCGTCAACCAACGAGCAAATCAGATAGCTGGCCGTCCTCACCTGCTCTTCCGAATAACCTTGCTGTAACGACCGATTCTGGAATGTTCCTATTTCGGCGACAAGACGCTCCTGCAGGTCCTTGACGGATTGATGGAATGCAATTTTCCTCAGTTTCGGAACAACCATGAGCAAAGGCAAGGCGTTCGCCGTGAGTTGATTGGCGCTTGGTATGAATTCCGGTCCGGCCTGGCGGTCCATCTGCGGTCTTCCCCGCCCGGGAATGGCTTCAGACTCGCCCATCACCCGCGTCTGGCGCCTGCGCCCGCCTGGCGAGGGGCGAACGACCGTCTTGCCGCCGCTCCCATATCCTGACAAGGGATCATTATTGCTCATGGCCGACTAACCTCGTGAGATAGACTTACTAACTACACTCAGAAGCTAACGCGCTCCGCTTTGGCGTCCCTTAATATGCGTAAATCCGGCAGGGCGTAAGGCGTCCCCGCTATGCATGTCTATCAATCGCGCCGGGCGTTCGCGGTACGTCTTCTCTGATAGCCCAAAGCTCCATATCGAGTTCAGGAAAGTCTCCGCCTATCCAGATAGCAAAGCCGCCTGAACTATGCATTTTTCTCCAGTGCTCACAATGTTTGTTAAGTTCGAAGTAGGTAAACCCGGTTCGGTATGGAATTTCCTTAGGCGCCACCGGCAAGGGTTCGGTAGGAATGCCGCGCAGGTGTGAGGCCACCAGTTGCCGAATTTCTTCGAAGGGGCCGATTTTGACCTGGTCCGGAAAGTTGTTGCGCAGAACCTCCGAAGACACCTGCGCCTTGGCTGCCAGGATGAACACCGCATTGTCCAGTAAATTCACATCGGGCAGCCGGGCCACGTAAACTCCGGCTTTGGGTTTGCTAAGCGGAATCTGGATGGCTCTCCTCATCCTGTCTTTGACGAGCAGATCCCGCAGTTCCTCCATCAAAGGGAAAAAAGTGTTTTGGAGGTCGTCGTGATCATAGACCGGAAAAGCGATGGGTCGCGTCTGATCCCGGAAAAAAGTGGAAAGCTCGCCCACCAACTGGATGAGGACCCGGTAAAAATCCTCCGGGTGAAGACCTGCCATGCCGGAGAGGTGTCTGAGCAGCGGCTGATATCGATTGATCAATTGAAGCACCAGAAAGTCACTGATCTCTCCCACCTCACCATGGCCCGGAGTGATTAAATCCCGGGCAAGCATTTCACCGCGTGTGCTCAAGATACCGTGCCCCTCTCGCAAAAATGCGCTTAGTACCGGCATTGCCAGGCAGTTCAGGTTGGAGGGTATATATCTGCCGTCCAATTCGACTTCCTTATTGGCGCCCATTTCCAAAACACGCCCCAGTCCTATGCAGGTAAAGCCCGACCGGTCATCGCGCTGCAGCAGGAAACGTGTCTTGAGGCTGCCGACCTGCAGAGGGACTCGTCCTTCAGCCCCATAGTTGCTGTCTCTGATCTCACGCTCACGGATCCGATACCTGGCAAGGCTATCAGGGACCTTTTCGCTGTCGGTATCTGCTGCATCCTCCCGACTCACCGGCAAAGCCAGGTAAACCAGTTCATCCTGAATTCCTTCCGGAATGTCTACCGGCACGGGCAGGGGATGATCTTCCGGCAAATAGAACGGCGTACCGTCCGGAAAAATCCCCCGGCATTCCGTCAGTCCAAATTTGCCTATTTTCAGCAGGTGATTATCTATCAGTGATGAATACAAACCCCAGGCATAGGGTCGCAGTCCCAGGCAACGGCCGTTGACCATGTTTTCCAGATAACGGTCATGCTGCTGAAAGTGCTGAGGAAGAACGAACATTCCTTGCGACCAGACGACTCTGCTGCGGGAACTCATGCGCCATTCCTTGTCGTGGTTTAACTTCTCGTCTTTTTGATGCGCAACTTCTCCAACTGGTCCTGATAGGCTCGAACGAAGGCCTTCCCGAATATCCCTTCCAGTGCGTCCTCCTTCAGCTCGGGATAAGCTTCGCAGTAGGCTTTCCAAAATTTGCTTTTGGTGTGCAGTATCGAGCTGTCCTTATGCTTCTCTGAAAAGCGCTCGGGATCGAGGTGATCGAGGGCATCCACCAGTGACGCCTGGATCCCGGCATGGAGTGCCAACTGGTGGTTCTCGATGTCGTCAAAACTTTCGCGGACGGCATCGATGGGTTCCAGAAAGCTGGGATGATCTCTTTTCAGAAGGTGTTTAACAGCATCCTCAAGAGTTGGTGAGAACTTCAGGGGGTTATTGGAGGTTGAACGCACCATGGTCATTGCAATGCGAATTTCAGCCTTCAGCTCCGCACGGCCCCTGAGAACCGTCCATAGACCGTTCACCAGTTCCCTGAAAACGCCGCCAAGACTTTCCATCAAATCCGGAATTTCTTTGTTGGTCAAAGATGAGTTCTCAAGGCCCGCTCCTTTCAGGAATCGATCGAGAAGCTCCCTGTAAACCTCTTCGGGGGCCTCCCGAATCTGCCCTGAAACCTTCGAGGTTTCTGAGACGGGCTCCCCTTCCAAGTCTGCGTGACGGGATTCTGCTTCCGGCTGATACAGCGGACTCGATGCTTCCCGGACTTTGGCTTCCACTCCGGATGCGCTCCCGGTCAATTCACCTGCGAGCTCGGTGGAGTGTAAGTCTTCAATATCATTAGATATTCCATCCAATTCCTTGAGGAATTCGTCTGTCATGCGTCCTTCCGGGTAAGCCCTGGCTCCCTGCTTTTTGGACGCCGGAAGGACTCCGCCGGGGGAGGCGTCCTTGTTTGGCTGAACTTTCAAAGATTTGCTGATATCTGCCTCATCGGTGTCCTTGAAAAAGTCGTCTATACTGAGTTCTTTGACCCGGAGGGCAGGTCCTTTAGCTTGCTCGGCCGATCGGACTTTAGCATAAGGATATTTGCCCGGTTCCTCTTCGTCGGATGATACCGGGATCGAATTTCCTCGGAGTGCCGCAGCGGGGGCGTCCCTATCGGGAGCGGGATCTTCCGCTGCCGTAATACGCACTCTGAGTTCGTGGTCTCCCATTCGCAGAACGTCGCCGTCTATAAGCTCCACCTTTTCACCGTGAACGAGCAAATCCCGATTATATATAAGGGTGCCGTTCGAGCTTTCGTCAGTCAGGTAATAGCGGCCGTCTTCGAAGCTGATTCGGGCATGCCTGCGTGAAACGGTTTCATCATGTAAAACAACGGAATTGTCCATCGCCCGTCCGATAGCGCCTCCGTCTTGGCCGATAACGATCGGAGACCGTATGTGAACGGGTTGCCCCTGGTATTTGAGAATATCAATCCTGAGTGGCACGGTGCATGATCCCTTTCTATTCATGCCAGAACCAGATAGTCCTGACATTGGCCGGATCCTGCTGATTTAGCACTTCAACGAATTCATTCGTAAGTTGCTTAATCCTGCTGGTGCCAGTATATGTAAGCGCCTGATAGATATTTTCCAGCCGTTGGTTGGGACTCCTGGATGCAACAACATAGATGTATTCTCCTCCGGCTCTTTCATCCAGGAAAAAATATCCCTTTTCTGGAAACCTGTATTCTAAATGCGGCATCATTGGATTATTATTAGAGCTGAATTGTCGGTTTGGAAATATAGGATCAATCGATTCTGCAGAATAATTGACCTGCGCCGCATATATATACAGTTCCTCATCCGGGGAAAACACTATGTAGTAGCGATCATTTTGAGTCAGGATATCGGATTCCTTCACCTCCAAAGGGATTTTGCCCTCTTTCATGCGCATGGTCTTGACAAAGGCGATTCTGACCGGTGCAGGTTTAGGCGGCAATTCCACCTGTTTTGGTTCAATCGCACGGGGAGTATCAGTGCCTTTCTCAATGGGAACCTCATGGCGCTCGGCTAAACGCTTCGTCTCATCACGCTCACCGCCCCAGCGCACAAGGAGAGTCACTATTGCGGCAAGGCCGACCACCAGAATGACAGCCAGAAAGATGGCGCCAGGGCCCATATGGCTGAAAACGGAATGCCTTGGCGGTTCTGCGGATTTGTACTGTTTCCTGTCGGTCGGACTCGCTTTGCCTGTGGGCGGAGCGTCTTTCAAAATCGGTTGGAACTTGGTCGATTCGGCATTCGAAGTCAATGCCAGGCCAAATTCTTCCATTGTCTGGAATCGGTCATCAGGATTTTTTCGTGTGGCTTTCAGAATTACCTCTTCAAGTGACTCCGGCAAATCCGGGTTTACCGACCTTGGTGATGGCAGTTCCGAGCTGAGATGTCCTATCAAAATACTGATGTCCGAAGCGTTGGGATCCTGGAAGGGCGCTGTCCCCGTTGCCATCTCGAACATGGTAATTCCCAGGGAGTAAATGTCGGACCTGTAATCCAGCTTCTGGTTTCTTATCTGTTCCGGCGACATGTATAAGGCAGATCCCACCGTGAAGCCGGTCTGGGTCATTTGAGGGCTGTCCTTTGCCCTCGCGATCCCAAAATCCATAAGCTTAACTTCACCGGAAGTCGTTATCATTATGTTATTTGGCTTGATGTCCCTGTGGATGATTCCATGATTGTGAGCGAATACCAGGCCCTCTATCACTCTACCGAAAATTTTGATCAGTTCGGGAAAAGGAATAGCGCCTTTTTCCTCCAGCAGTTGCTTCCCTGTCTTGCCTTCGAGTAATTCCATTACGAGAAATTGATTCTCTTCTTCCTCGGAAAAGTCGTACAGGGTTACAATAGACCGGTGATTCAAACTGGCGGTAACAAGAGCCTCCACCTGAAACCTGGTTTTTAACATGAGACTCGATTGGGCAGGGTGCAGCATCTTAATGGCAACCGGCCGGTGAAGGGTTTTGTCCAGGGCTTTGTAAACTACACCCATTCCTCCTTCGCCAATTTTGGCAACAATTTCGTATCGGTTTTTAATAGTCTTTCCGATCATTGCTATTCACCTTAATCGTTGCCGTAGGACCTATCTTGACAGTGTGTGTTTTGCGGCCGCAGTTCAAAATCAAAATAGGACCTGCTGCACGGCTTGTAAAGGTTTGCGCAACAGTGGTCTACAATACCTCGCGGAGCGTGGAGTGCTTCGATGTCGCCTCGGATTTTCCTCTCGCCCGCTATTATCCCATCATTTGCGCCTGAACGCCATAGATAAAGCTTTGGTTGGCAGGGCGGAAAAGCCCGTGTTTTCACCTGGTTCCCACGCGCGTGGCCGTCCGGATCGCGGAAAGAAAGCAATTGGGCCAAATATCGTCACTTATATTCTGATCATGCTTTTCGTACTACTCTGAGTTCGTCGGCTCGCACAACGAAAAGAAGGTTTTTGAGTCAACAGTTAGCGGTAACAGGAATAGATGTTGTCCTCCTCATTCAGGTGATCGCGATACAGACTTTCATTTCTGTTGCCGCGCCGTGCCAATCTTTGTCCGCGTGGCCGACGATAGTGACGCTCCGGAACGCTGGAACTGAGGACTGTGCGAAACTCGATACGATCATGTCGGCCAGTTTGTCGATGGTTGGCATCTGGCCTGGCGGGATAAAACTGCTGTATTGTCCCCAATTGATCGTTGCGGTCACAGGACCCGGGACAAATTCACCGGACTGCTGCATGAAAACCGCTTGCGCGATCTTGAACACAGGGCTGCCTCCAACAATGGACGGCCTCGGGTCTGGTGGTCCGTCGTCTTCCCGATTTATCCGAGCAGCTTCCATAACTCGTCAACTTCAGACCAAATCCGTTCAACGCTCCGCTGATATTCCCGCCATTCCTCCTCGGGAATGTAGAGCCCACGGCAACGGGACAGAGTCGCCCCTTCATTGACCGGCTCGGGATGCTCACGGGAATAGCTGAGAACATCGACCAGGTAAATCAACATGACCTCCGTCCTGAAAGACTTGCTCCTTTCCGGACAATGATGGAATTCGGTGACTGCCTTGAATGCTTCCGGAAGACCCCATCGCGTGACCAGGTATTTGCCCAGTTGACAATGTGAAAGGTCATACTCCATTTCGACGCAGCATGGGGGAATATTCCTTCTTGCAG
>JBEKXG010000279.1:0-10491 GCA_049512295.1 Syntrophobacteraceae bacterium | reverse complement strand
GGAATAGATATCTTCACACTCCTCGTCATAGACGAAGTCCCCAGACCCACTGCTCAAAAGAGGTTTGATCTTCTTAACAAACGAGAATGCAGGTTCCCCCAATTTTCCCTGCGGTTCCGTAAACGATTGGGTTTCCTGAGGCGGCGCCTCGATTCTTTCGGGACCTTCCCCGGTTAGAAGCCATGCCTGGCGAAACCCGGTCTTTTCCTCTATCGTCTTTGCCAGGTCGGGTTGAATACGGGTATTGCCCGCTTCGACATGGCTGATAGCGCTCGGGTGCACCTCGAGTAGCTTCGCAAATGCTGCCTGGCTAAGCTTTCCCATCCCTCTTTGATCTGCAATTTGACTGCGGACAGACTTTAATCTTTGAGCGTAGGGAGACATTTTTCCTCCTTGAGTCACTTTTTGGTTTGACATTACTTCATATTTCGACGTATCCTCTCCCACAACATACCCTCCGCGGAGCGCAAGCAGGCACTGGTTCAATCTACGCGAACTGTCCCGCCAATGGACAGTATAAAGGATTTATACGATGAAAACAGTTAGTTGGGCAACAAAAAACGAAGTGGTCGGACGCCTCCGGATCGCAGGGATGAACATGAAAGATTTCGCCATCGTGGAGGGATACCAGCCCAATACAGTCAGAAAAGTAGTCAGCCGGTACGCCGGGAGCAAAAGGACGCCCAGGGGGGCTTTGGCGCGGGAAATCTTGCAAAAACTGAGAAGAAAGATCCGGATGTCGGATGTTGGCTGAAAGGAGAACAGATTATGGGGGCAAACGATCTATTGGTCGGATGGAGGCAGATAGCACGATTTTTGGGGGTATCCGAGCGATCGATACGGGGATACAGGAGCCAGCTTCTGGTGGGCGGCCGTATTTTTTACCGAAGGCACCAGAAGGGGAAAAGGATGGTTTGCGCTTGGGCCGACGATCTGAGACAGTGGTCCAAGCAAAGGGGGTAACCCGGTTTAGTCGCGTCGTTCGCCTTCTTGAAATCCAGCTTGTGAAAACGGGTCCCAAGCCTTATGATGTTAAGGATCATGATACTGGAGTGCTCAAAATAGGGGTGAAGCTTGAGGCCGAGGCTTTCGCCGGGGATAAACATCGCCGCTGTGCTTTGGGCGGCATTTTTTCTGATTCTGTGTAGAGCGGGGCCAACCGAGGCTGCCTCGCTTCGACTGGCCTGGGACCCGAGCAATGCTCCGACGGTGGTTGGCTACAGGATACATTACGGCGCCCAACCGGGGCATTATACAAAAACGGTTCAGGTGGAAGGAAGGCTTACTTCCAGCGCTGTCATAGGTGACATGGAAGAGGGAAAGACCTATTTTTTCGCGGTAACGGCCTACAGTGCAAACGGCAAAGAGTCGGCACACAGCGCTGAAATAACCAACACTCCCACAAAAAACCAAAAAAGACCTCGCCCCGGCAAGAGAGACAATCGGGCCAGTTCGGGGCAAGCCTCCAATCTCCACACCTCGCAGAGCACCTCGCACAGCGTAGAGAACGACGGCCAGGCACCCTCACAAACAAAAATACCTCCATCTAAAAGCGTTGCCAGGACTCCCGATGGTAAGATACTGCCTTCACGATAAATCAAAATCGGTTGTCAGCATTTTCTAAGATCCTCGTTTGAGACTCACGTGGACATGGAGAGACGGTTTTGTCCCCGTCTCCCCATGTCCCGTGTCCCCGCCTCTCCTCTTCTCCCCATCTTCGCGAGGGCCCCCCTTCATTTCGCCTCGCGTCAAGAATTTCTTTATTTATCTGCATTTTGCCGCTTCTGGTTGCCGCTTCCGGTTGCCGCTTCTGGTTGCCGTTTTTGGTTGCCGTTTGATAATGCAACGCCTCGCGAGGTATCCTATTTCCCGAAACCTGGAATATGGGCGACCAAATTCGTGCAAAGAGTTCATATTCTCTACGCCAACGAGGTGAGGAGAGTACCAAGGAGGCCAGTCATGAAGTGTCAGCACTGCGGCAAAGAACTGGATTTATTGGAGATTATTGATAGGGGGCGGGTCTACGAGTGCTCTGGGTGCGCCTACACACTCACTCTCAAAAGGGGCTTCGCGCCAAAAATTATCTATAACGGTCCTCCTCCTCTTGATTTGTACTACCACGATTAGCACCTCGCGGAGTGTAGAGATAGGGACATGGGTACGCCAAAGACCGATGCGGAGAGGTTTTAGTCTTCGTGTCTCCATGTCTCATCTCCCCCTTACCCCCTCTCCGCACCAGTCTTTGGCGCCTCTCCCAGGGCCGCGCAAACCTTCCCCGGATGCCCGATATCTGACCCGTGGACGGCCCCTTTCAGAAAGAACAGGTGAATTGGAGCTTTAAAGCATGTCGCTATCAAACTCCACGCTCTGAGAGGTGGGGGAATGATTCCCCTGCGCCGATCTCTACGCTCCGCGAGGCGCACGCGCAGACGCGTGCCGCCGACCGCTCGGCACCTGGCGGAGCCACGAGATAGGCTCCGCCTTGCTCGGAACCCGCTTCGCGGAGCGTCGAGACTGTGATGTGCGCAACGGCGAGGGGAGGCGCAGATGTCCCCCCATTCCCCACGCTATTTATCTTCTATCCTTAAGCTTTGATAGCACGCAGAGATTTGCACCCCGCGGAACGTGGAGTAAATAATGGCCAAGCCGACAAAATACGAAGAGGATATGCAAGGGCGGGCTGAAAAACAGGCCAGGTCAGGCAATAATATGAATTTGATCGCAGCCGATCTCGGTGTCTGTCCACGGACGCTGGAAAGATGGGCGCAGTAAAGGACCGAACTTCGAGAGGCAATTGAGCGCGGCCGCATCTAATTTGGTTCGGAGCGCACAGAGAAAAACCTCTTTGAGCGCGTTGACGGGCACTTCAACGAGGAGAATACCGAGGAACTGCGGGAAGTCGAAGAACATGATCCCGAAACCGGCCTTATACAACGCTCCGCGAGATTCGTCGTTGTCAAAGTAGTCCATAAACATTAGCCGCCGGATACAGGGCGATAATTTTCGTGGCAAAGTGCCTCATGCCGGAGAAGTACAAAGACATGAAGGAAGGAAGTAGAGATTTCGGGGTTCACCGAATTCAAGACCAAACTTCAGGAGGCCGAAAGCGTGCATCGTGCGGCCAGTCTTCATAGGCAGCTTGTGGCCGACCTAGGCAAATACGCTTTTGACCCTTACGGTTGGGTGCTCTATGCGTTTGCCTGGGGCAAGGGGGAACTCGCTGGATTCGACGGCCCGGACCAGTGGCAGAGCGAGCAGCTTCAGGCCATCGGAGCAAAGCTCCGGAAAGGCGTCACAGAAGGTGGCGCCCATCCTGGCTGTGGGCCCACAGCCGCCTGCGCCCGCTCTGAGCCTTGCGTCGTAATCCGCGAGGCGACAGCAAGCGGCCATGGCATAGGAAAGTCAGCCTTTGTGGCCTGGCTGATCCTGTGGGCTGTCTCAACGTTTGAGGACACAAAGGGCGTAGTAACGGCAAATACCGAGACACAACTCAAGACGAAAACCTGGTCTGAACTCGCCAAGTGGTACCGCCTGTGCTGGTTTGCCTCTCAGATGTTCGAGCTGACTGCAACCGCCATTTTCTCGAAAATTCCCGACCATCAAAAGACCTGGCGAATCGACATGGTGCCGTGGAGTGAGCGAAATACCGAAGCCTTTGCAGGTCTCCACAACAAGGGCAAGCGGATTTTGCTTATATACGACGAGGCGAGCGCGATCCCGGATGTGATCTGGCAGGTTTCCGAGGGGGCGCTGACCGATGAGGGCACACAGATTCTGTGGTGTGTGTTCGGCAACCCTACGAGGAATACCGGCAGGTTCAAGGGCTGCTTCGTTGGCCAGCTAAGACATCGCTGGAACACCAGACAGATCGACTCAAGAAGGTGCGCGTGCGCGGCATGTTTCCGGCTATGTCGGCCAAACAGTTTATAAGCGTGACGGATGTTGACGCAGCTTTCGGCCGCTACCTTCGGGATGAGCAGTATAATTTTGCCCCCAAAATCCTCACCTGTGACCCCGCATGGGAAGGCGATGACGATTTGGTGATCGGACTGCGTCAAGGTCTGGCATTTAAAATCCTTCGAACGATGTCCAAAAACGATAACGACATTCAGGTAGCAAACATCCTGGCCAACCTGGAGGACACGGAGGATGTCGATGCTGTCTTCATCGATGCGGGATACGGGACAGGCATCGTATCTGCCGGCCGAACATTGGGTCGCAACTGGCAGCTTGTCTGGTTTGCCGGTGAATCGAGCGATCCGGGGTGTCTGAATAAACGGGCCGAGATGTGGAAGCTCATGCGCGACTGGCTTAAAGCAGGCGGTGCGATTCCGGCAGATAATGCGCTCTACAATGATCTGATCGGCCCTGAAACCGTCGCACGCATTGACGGCAAAATCCAGCTTGAGAGCAAGGCGCACATGAAAGAGCGCGGTCTGAAGTCGCCGAACAGGGCTGACTGTCTGGCCATATCGTTCGCATATCCGGTATCTGGGCGAACCGGACGGCCCGCGAGACCGGCCTTCTGTGTGACCGAGTACGATCCATTTCGAGGCGCCGAGGCGAGCGCGCAGGTGAGACATGAGTATGATCCGCTTCGCGAGACGTGAAGTCTGGAATGAAGGAGCGCAGCACGGAGACACGGGGGAAAAACCGTCTTCCCATCGCTGTCTCAGTCTTTTCGTCGTGCACAGCAGTGACGTTCTGAACGGATTTGATCTCCACCAGGGGATCCCCTTTAACTATCAGATCGCCCGGAAGCCTTCATCAAATCGCAGCCGCTCCATCTCCGTCACCCATTATGGCTAGGCATTTTGCCGTTCTGTGCGGAAACCGGGGTCTGTGAGCAACTTCGACAGAACCAGTTCATAAATCAATCTCCACGATCCGCTAGGCGCCAAGTGCAGCACGCACCTTCTGTCCAGAATCAACTATCCCGCCGCGATTTCCTCCATCTCTTCTTTCCTTCTTCGCGTCATTAAGTGAAAAACTCCCACGCCCCGCCAGGTGTGGAGACTTGTGCTGGTGGCGCATGCGGTGAGTTAAGGGCTAGTAGCTCGATTTAGGCTCAATTTGTTTTACCCATCCATCCATTGAATTCTTTTTTTCTTTTTACCGCTGCATTTTGCCGCTTCTGGTTGCCGTTTCTGGTTGCCGCTTCTGGCTGCCGTTTCTGGTTGCCATTTGGCAGGACCAAACCCATCCGTGGTATCCTATTGTCAATTCGGAAACACCGGATGGAAAACCTCGCGGGGCGTGGAGTTTCTCAGAAAGGAGAGATTTTTCGTCCTGGCAAGGAAATCGAGGGGGCGCCCGGAGACATAGAAGCATGAAGCAAGAATTGGGAAGAGAGAAACGGACAGTAAAAAGACAGTGGCAGGGAACATACAAGAAACCCGCGCTCCGCAAGGTGGTTCGCTTCCTGCTCCCTGCTTCCAGCTACCCGCTCCATACCTCGCAGAGCGTGGAGAATGGCGCCGCCAGGACTGAAAAGGCCTTTTTAACGTGTTTAATTGAGCGAATCAGCATGGAAACAATACTATTGCCCGATCTGGACGCCCAGCAAGGCGCTCTTAATTCTTAACTTCCGCAATTCTTCCACTGGAGGTTTAAAGCCCTGCGGCTAGAGCCTAAGGAAGGGAATGACCAGATTATGTGTTTCGGTTCAGCTCCATCGGTTCCACCGGTTCCACCGCCTCCGGCGCCGCCGCCCGCGCTTCCCGACCAGGGAGTGCAGCAGGCGGGGCAAGACCAGAGGACCAAGGCCGCAATGGCTTACGGAGCTTCACAGACTATTCTGACGGGGCCTGAGGGGCTTCAGACGAAAGCGAATACGACAGCGAACAGCGGGCTAAAAACCGTACTCGGAGGATAAGTGGGTGATCTCATTCCCATAAATATGGCACGGCAGGCCAAAATTCAGGACCTGCGCAAATACGTGGACAGGCGGCTTGTAAGCCTTCGAACCGACCGCTGGAGCTACTGGCAGCACTGGCGCCAACTCTCCGATTTCATGCTGCCCCGGCGCGGAAGATACCTGGTTACGCCAAACCAGGCCACGCGGGGAGATCCCGTAGGATCGAGGATCATAAATGAAACTCCGGTTTTTGCTTCGCGAACTTTGGCGGCCGGTCTTATGGCCGGTCTCACAAGTCCCGCACGCCCTTGGTTTCGTCTTTCGATACGCGATATGGACGTTTCTGACAACACCCCGGTAAGGCTTTGGCTGGACGAGGTGACAAAGCGGATGTTGACCGTTTTGTCTCAGAGTAACGCTTACAACGCCCTGCACGTCATCTACGAGGAACTGGGGGTATTCGGCACGGGATGTATGCTGATCGAGGAGGACTACGAAGATGTCATACGTTGTCAGACTCTCACAGTCGGAGAATATTATCTTGCAAGTTCGGGACGAAATCAGATCGATACTTTGTACCGGGAGTACGTCCTCTCGGCTGGCCAAGTTGTTGAGCGGTTCGGACTCGAGAACTGCAGCGCGCAGGTTCGTAGCCTGTGGCAGTCCGGACAGCTCGATAAAGAGGTCTACGTCGCCCAGGCGATAGAGCCGAACGATGACAGGGCGCCGCAGCTCCCGGGCCTTAAGGGGCGAAAGTACCGCTCCGTCATCTGGGAGTGGGGGCAGAGTCAGAACCTGGTGCTGGAGCTAAAGGGCTATCACGAGCTGCCGTTTTGCGCGCCCAGGTGGCATGTTATCGCGAACGATTCTTACGGCAGGTCTCCCGGCATGGAAGCGCTTGGAAGTTCCAAGATGCTTCAGCAGATGGAGAAAAGATCCGCCCAGGCCATCGACAAGGTTGTAAATCCTCCGATGGTGGCCGGCGTAGAGATGAAAAACGAACCGCTCTCACTTTTACCGGGAGGTGTGACCTATGTAAATAACATGCAGCAAAACGGATTCAAGACGGCATACGAGGTGCCGCCGGATATCCGGGGGCTGGAAGAAAAAATCGCAAAGTGCGAGGACAGGATAAAGCAGGCGTTTTTTGCAGACCTTTTCCTCATGATAAGCCAGCTCGATACGGTACGGACCGCAACCGAGATCATCGAGCGAAAACAGGAAAAGATGCTGATGCTGGGTCCATTCCTTGAGCGAAGCCAGTTCGAGCTGATAAATCCCTTCATCGAGCGGGTGTTTTCGATGATGCAAAGGGCTGCGCTCATTCCTCCCGCGCCGCCGGAGATCCGGGGCAGGGCTTTTGATATCGAGTGCGTGTCAACGCTTGCGGACGCTCAAAAAGCCACGGCTACGACGCCTATCGAACGCCTGGTTGCATTTATAGGGAACCTCATGGGGGCAAGGCCGGACGTTGGCGACAACCTGGACTGGGATGAAACGACGCGGGAATATGCGGATTTTCTTGGTGTGAGCCAGAAACTCATTATCGCGACAGACAAGATGGCAAAAGTGCGGCAGGAGCGCGCTCAGCAGGCGCAGGCGCAACAAGCGGCGCAGATGAGCATGGCAGGGGTGCAGGGGGCGAAGACGCTTTCCGAGACAGACGTAGGCGGAGGCCAGAATGCCCTCCAGAAGATGATGGGATATCAAGGAGCACAGCAATGAGCGGAGTAATCGAACTTGTGGGGAATTTGAGCGAAAAGGCGCGGGCCGATAAGTGCCTGGCCGAAATTCAGGCGATCCTTAAAAGGTACAACTGTGTCATGGGACCCGTAATGACGTTCAAGGCGTCAGGCACACAATTCGGCATCGAGGTGAATGCTTTGCCCGATGTTCCGAATGTCATGCGCGTAAAATAAGGCGGTCTTGGCCTGTCTTGTGCCACGGGCGGGCCTGAAAGGGGATAAGAAATGCTACGACTCACTTTAGGCAGAGACGGGTTCGACCAGGCGGTGGTGGGCGCGCTTCAGCAGTCGGATACGCCCTATTCTATTGTACTGGCCGCGGGTGTAAGCCAGCAGATTCAACTCCCGTCCGTAATTGCAGGGGCGATTGCCTCCGGCACGTTTCAGCTTGCGGAAACCGTCACGCAAGCCTCAAGCGGCGCTTATGCCAAGGTCCTGCAGATCGGGCCTACGCTGATCGCGGGACCTGTCACGGGCACGCCCGACGCAACTCACACGTGGACCGGGGGAACATCCGGGGCCACTTATACGCCGTCTGCCATACCCGGACCGGTTGCCAACTTCGTTTTGTTCACAGTGAGTGGAGCAAATGACTTCTGGATGAAATTCGCCAATGCGGCGATTGCGGTGCCGGGGGCCAATATTACAGATGGCAGCGCTCCGGAGCTGAAGCCGCTCATCAGGTCATGCACGGGGAAAACCTATGTGAGCCTTGTGAGCGCCGTTAACTGCATCGTCACGATGGCCTTTTTTAGTTGAGAGCCCGTCCCCGATCAAATCGGGGAACCAAGGAAAGAGCGATGAAGAGCAGAAATCTGGCATTTGCAGTCTTTGTTTGCTTCGCAGTGTGCCTGTTTGCCGGGACGTTTCCAGCCTTGGGGCAATACGGTCAGCCGGGGTCGCGGGTTTCTTCCGATCCGAACGCCATACACGGCACGGGGGCGGGAGAAATTGACGCGCTGACTGGTAAAACGACTCCTGCCGATGCCGATGAGACAATGATCGAGGATTCGGCACAGAGCCTGGTGAAGAAAAAGCTGACCTGGGCGAACCTGAAGGCGGCCCTCAAGACTTATTTCGACGGGATCTATACGCTGGCGAACCTTGGAGGTGTAGCCGCAACTACCAACGTAAAAACATACATGGGCGGCTACGAGCAGGCTGTGACTGAAACCGGCGAAGCTGCAACCTGTAACTGGGGGAACGGGTCAAGCTGTTATGTGACGATGGAAGCGAACACGACTGCATGGACGCTGACCATGAGCAACCCCGTGGGCGGACAAGTTTACAGGGTTGTGCTCAAACAGCCTGCATCGAATGGACCATGTCCCTTGCCTACTTTTAGTCCTACCGTGACCTGGGCGGGAGGCTCGGCGCCGACACTGACTGCTACGGCCGGCAAAAGAGACGTGATTACGTGCTATTACAGCACGGCGACGACTGAATATATGTGTGACATTGATAAGAACTTTTAGAGAGATGAAATGAAAAAGCTATTTTGTGCCTTTATATGTGGACTTTTTTTCCTTACGACCATGCGTGCAGGCTTCGGGTTCCGGTTGGATTCTCCGGGTGCCCCCGCGGCTCCGGCGGCTTCAAGTTACACCTATGAAATCCAGCTTTCTCTTGATGACGATGCCTCGAATGTTATCGTGACCAACGGCGGGACAAATGGCTATTCATGGGCTTCCGAAGGCAATACGAGTCTCTATCACACGATGACGCACAAGGAAGGAACGGGGGCGTTCGATTTTACGAGCAGCGCGCCCTATATATATCAAGAAGCTAACTGGACGGCCAACAAGTTCGTCTGGATCTTCTGGTGGCAACCCGCGAATGCCACCGCACCCGCCATTGAAACGCATTTGCAGCTAGGGACAAGCGGCATTGGCATAGGAGCCAATGTAGCTTTTCTATGGCGAATGACAGGGGCCAGTAATTTCAGGTTTTACGGTCAGGGTCCGACCGGATCTTACGGCTATATAGAAACGACGAACTTTAGTCCCGGCAGTGCTATCTGGTATTGTATCAAGCTATCTGTAGACGCTTCAGCCTCGCCTTGGACTGTCAGCGGCGGTTTTGCAGCGAACCCCTTGACCTGCGACGAAACGTCGACCTCGTTTACAAACTTTACATGGGGTTCCTGGTCGGCCGACCCGACAGCCGTAACCGCCTTTGCCGGTCCGCCTTATATCGGCAACGGGACGGGCAGTTACGCGCCCAATGCGATTTTTGATTTTTTCAGGATGAGAGTAGGGCCATGAGCGAGGACGCCAAACCATACAACGCTGCCGATCCCGAACAGGTGAAGGGACGCAAAGACAGGCAGAAAATCCGCGAGCACCAGACGCGGGCCGCGCTCCAGAAGCTAATGGCGGACCCGGAAGGAAGGATGTGGATGTGGGATCTGCTTTCGCTTTGCGGCGTCTATCACAGTTCTTTTTCGCGAGAGGGGCTTTTGATGGCGTTTGCCGAGGGCAGGCGCGACATCGGATTACATTTGGTTGCGCAGATTCATAAGCTCGCCCCGGAGCTGTATGTCCGGATGACAACCGAGAATCAGGCAAAGGAGAAAGACGCCTAAGGCGTAAACGATAACCGACAATCTTAGCGTTCCGGCCGATCACCGTTGAGCGCAGCCAATATCGAGAAGCCCGTTTCCGTGCACGGCGGAGGCGGGCTTTTCTATTGGCATGTCACATAACACGCGATGTCACATAACATGCGGAGAGGCAAGTGCAAAGACATCTGAAGCTGCTTCACGACCTAATCTCCGGCAGGCCCGCGCATTTAAGAAGCCCCGAGTGGCATCGGGTGGAAAGGGAGCATCTGGAGCGTCAGCCCGAATGCCGGTGGTGCGGGGCAACCGCAGGCCTCCTGGCGCATCAC
>JBEKXG010000278.1:0-6614 GCA_049512295.1 Syntrophobacteraceae bacterium | reverse complement strand
TGAATTAAGTGATTTGGGTAGGATTATTTCGACCGGAAAGCAAGGCTGAATGGCTATGAGGAACCGAAATGTTCCTCATAGCCCTCGTCTTTGGCTATTTGACAGCATAAAGAACGGCTGAGGTTAAGGACGTATCTAATAAACAGTGGTTCGCTCCTAATTTTGATTTTTTAGTGAAGTACCCTAAATTCACCCCCATCGCTTTGCTCCACAGCTGGGATCGAAACACATTGATCAGCCTCGCAGTTGAATCCCTTCCAGGAGACTCAGAGCCTCGCCACTTTGGCGGCGGCAAAGCCGATTGCTCTTGATTACACCTGGTGCCTGCCAACAGTAGCAGGGAATATGCGGCAACCATGAGGGTCGGCGCCGCTTCGACGGCCGCTGGAACACGAACCTGAGCCTGTCCAACTCCGAGGAGTGTTTTTTCGTCCCGAAAGTTTAGTTCAACTTCCCATCGCCAAAGATAGGATTGGAGCAAACGATCCAACGGTAGGTCCGCGTCCGTGCATAGGAGGTAAGCGGGGTCACGGTAAAGCAGCCGCGCTCCTCTTCGGGGTCGGTAAGCTATACTGTGTTAAGATAGCCAGGTACTTCAAGGAAAATAATGGGAGCGCAAAGCGCATGGGGGGCGTGCTTAAAAAAATTGCCGGGGCCGTCATAAAGAGACAGAGCGCAGCCGGCATGCTGACCTCTTCCCGAGAAAGAAGCGCATCAAAATGTCGCAAAGGCGTCACAGTGGACCGAACGCCTTCTCGGTAGGCCTTCTTTCAGGGACGTAGACGTGAGGAACCTCCCTTGCGTTCCATTCCCTGGAAACATAAAGGTTGCAGTAGCAACTGCCGTACTCAGCCACGTCGGGTGCCCGGTACACGCAGGGGCAGATAATGTCGCGGTCCCATTCACGGTCGTTTGCGGCCAGCCTGCAGGGGCAACACATGTAGCCGTAACGTTCCCTGTTTTTCAACAGTCCGTCAAGGAGCTGAAACACCATCTCCCTGTCCTGGCTGAAATAGAAACCTTTCGCTTCTTGGGTCTTTTTAAGAAATTCATACAGTTCTTCCAAATTCATCGCAGCCCGACCGCCTCCCTGATTTCTTCGGCCTGAAATCCGATAATTACCCGGTTGCCGATAACCAGCATCGGGAAAGCGCATTGCGGGTTCTCTTTTTTCATTTCCTCGAACGCCAGCCGCCTCGCTTCACCAATGAGCTTATCGACAGTGACGCACTCGTAGGGCACTCCGCAGGAATCAAGCAGTTGCTTTGCGTGCTTGCAATGGCCGCAGGTACTAAGAGCATAAAGCTTAACGCAGTCGTTCATCGAAATTCCCCCTTAAAATGCGGTGTTTCAAAGGTGTTTCATCGATTTATAAAGAAGCTCGTAATTTCCTCCGGCGGAGCATCCTTAATTATTCCGAGCCGAGTCAGGCAGAAATCGTAGCGCACAGGGTCATCGGAACACAGCTCGGAAAATCTATCGGTCACCTCGACAACACACCTCAGGTCCGCCTGCTTGCGTTTCCTCAGCCCGAGGGCAAGCGCGATCCGGTGCACGTGCGTATCCATCGGGACCACGAGCACGGAGGGCGAAACCCTGCTTCAGATACCCGGAGCGACTTTATCACATCTCACCATCCAACGCGTGAAGATATTCAATCTTTTGCAGGCGAGTAGCCGCTCTCAGCTTAATATATCCCTTCCATTTGGCAAAGGAAGTACAAGGGAGTACATTCGGGCGTATTCTTTCCCGGCAGAGAGTTGGCGGTGGAGACCCCGGGTAATGCGCACCTGCCTTCACGCTTACGCCCGCGCCTATACGTCCATGCCTTCCGCACAGGTATCGGACTTTGAAGATAATGGCCTTCTCATCCGGCATGTCCGCCTCTCATGCAATTTCTGTTCATTCGATCTCATCGAAGGAGGGAAAACCGCAATGGATAATGAAATGAGGATTAACCAGGCAATAACTGCGCAGAGGCAGCATATCCAGGGGGAGAAGACGATCTTGTTTCAAAAATAAAAGACCTGCTTGCCGGTCTAATGCACTTGTGCAGGCGGGAAGGGATTGAGTTTCGGAGGTGCTTCCCGGCCAGGATCGCTCGGGTAGCCTCTGCTCCAGTAACACCCACGGCACCACCGCCTTGGGATGCCCAAACGGCCAATCCTTCCTTGAACCAAACAGGCAGATTGAAAAATTTATGTGCGCCTATGCGCTGAAGTAAATGGAGATGGGCGCGTTCGTGAGCGAGGATGCGTGGAATCCTTTCAGGTGTGTTTTCAGGCTTGGGAGAGATAAAATTCGTTTTTTGGCTGTGGTATTCCCACCGGCAAGCCGGTCACCAGTGTACTTTTTGAAGCTCTCTATTGTTGCGCAAACGTAGTTTTAATTGGCTCCGGGAACGGCTGGTACTGCGCATTCTCTACCTGCTCAATGGCGTGTGGAAGGCTGCTGGCGACGATGCCCGCGTTGCGTTCGGCAGAACTCCTCCCAACTTGCAGGGAGGAGTTCTTTTACAATCTGAAATCCACGGAAAACACCAGCCCGGGCATATGTGAACTAGCTAGTCAAGGCAATAAATTGGAGCTGGCGAAAACCGTTAAGAGTGCTGAAACCCCGATTGGGACCTATTAGATGTAGTATCCAGCTTCATAGCCGGCGTGAGTAGCTTCCATTCCCTGGGCAACGACTTTGGCGTCGCCAACGACAACAACTTTCTTGACCTTCTGCTTAAGCACTTCTTCAATCGTATTTACCGGAGCCTGGCCGACAGCGATAACAACGTCTGTGATCCCGGTATAAACGCCGGCCTGTCCGTCCTTGAAGTAAACAATGCTGTCGGGGGTGATGGTGGCGACGTTGGTCGAAGCATGCATCTCAACACCCTTTAGCTGAAGGTATTCAACATAAAAGGAGTTGAACGACTCTTCGGCGCCTATGCAGAAACCGGACAGGGCCTCGAACACTGCAACCTTCTTGTTAATCGAAGCGAGGAAAGCAGCGGTTTCAATACCAACCTCACCGCAGCCGATCACTGCAACGCTGTCGCCGCAAATAGCTTTGACGGCCAGAACATCGAAGGCCGAGTGAACGTGCGGGAGGTCGATTCCCGAGATCTTCGGCATAATGGGCTTCGCGCCGGTGGCTAGAATGACCGCATCGAATTTTTCTTTGTCCTGGGTAGCTTCGGTAAAAGCAGTATTGAGAAGCACTTTAACATTAAGCTTAGCAAGCTGGTTTTTCAGATATATGATGAAGGTTGTAACTTCTTGCTTGTATGGAGCCATAGCGGCCAGCAGGAACTGGCCGCCAAGTTTCTCGGATGCCTCGTACAACGTTACATCGTGGCCGCGACGAGTTGCAGTAATTGCTGCTTCCATACCGGCAATACCACCACCGACAACCCCAACCTTCTTCTTTTCCTTGGCGGGTTCGAAGGTATATTCGAGTTCGCGGCCCGTTCTGGGGTTGACCGTGCACTTCATGGGTTCAACTTTGTAAAGAACGGTTACGCAGCTTTGGCAGCCGATGCACTGAATAATTTCTTCAAAATTCCCGTCTTGAGCTTTATTGGGAAAGTCCGGGTCAGCCAGCGACGGACGAGCCATACAGATCAGATCCGCTTTGCCAGCTTCAAGTGTGGTTTCGGCAACGAACGGATCGTTGTAGCGGCCCACCGAGATGACCGGTACAGAAACAACCTTGCGAATTTCTTCGGCGTAATCAGCGGAAAATGCGTGAGGCACCGGGGCGGGAGGAAGCATCATGCGCAGCTGATTATAGTTACCCACCGAGCAGTGGAGGATGTCGGCGCCTGCAGCTTCGAACATTTTTGCCAAGGCGCGTGAATCTGCGATTGTGAGACCTTCCCCATTGGTCATCAACTCTGTGGTGGACATGCGGTAAATGACCGGGAAATCCGCACCGCACTTCTTCTTAACATCCTTAATGATCTCCGTGGAGAAACGAGCCCTGTTAAGAAGGTTTCCACCGAATTCATCCGTTCTCTTGTTCGAACAAGAGGATGTGAACTCCTGAATCAGGTAACCGTGGGCACCGTGGATTTCCACAGCGTCATAGCCGGCTTTTTTAACGCGCAGCGCCGCATCACCAAAAGCATTGATAATCCCCCAGATCTCTTCGATCGTAAGCTCCCTGGGGGTTGTCGGGATGATCCAACACTTGACCGGAGAAGGTGCTACAACCGGAGAATCCTTGGCTATTGTCTGCCGCCCGCCGTGAATGAGCTGGATTGCGATTTTCGCCCCGTGCTTATGGGCAGCCGCTGCGACTCTGGAGGCGCCTTCAATCTGTTCATCCTTCCACATTCCACCGCAGTGATTGAACGCAAGAGCCTCATAGGTGACCGCAGTAGCCTCATTGATGATCAAACCCCATCCACCCTTGGCACGCTCCTCAACATAAGCGAGGTAACGATCAGTTACCCTTCCATCTTCCTCGTTGTACATCGTTTCCATGGGACCGATGACAAGTCGGTTTCTAGTGGTCATTCCGCGGACGGTGAGTGGTTCGAAAAGCTTCTTGAACATAAATCTGTTCCTTTGTAGTGACCCAAAAGGGTTTTAAGAGGGTTTAATAATGTTTAATCCAAAAACATCCCATTTTCTGGTTCTAACGCATGCCGTGTTTTCTGAAAACGCCTCAAGGAGTTCAGAGAAAGACCTCTTTGGCTTTGCCTCAAGCCCGATCGCCGTGCCCTCGACCAATGGAAATGACTGAGGACTCTGAAAAATTCATCTTGCCGTTTTCAGGCGTATTTTCTGTGCTGGCCAGAACCGGAGATACATTCCCCGGCTCTGAAATACCAGCCATTAGCAATGGACGTGCAGAACTCGGTTCTCAGCCGACGTCAGGTCAGAAGCTGAAAAAACCTAACCAGCCTCCTTCCTTTTCATAGAGTGGGCATGTGTGGGCAAAGCCGGACTGGGCCACTATTCGTAACAATATGGAGCTTGCTTGATGCTCTTCCACGCTTCCGGGTCGTGACCTGTGATAATCTCGGCCCCTTGAAAGGCACGTAGCTGCCTCATCCGGTCCACAGTCTTGACGGACTCGCCATAACTCCATGCAAGGCCGGACAGAATGTTGCCTTCGAGGTTCTCTTTCGTGTAACAGGAGTCGGAGGCGAAGAACATCGGCCCGCTATGAGGGAGATTTATCAGAACAGACTGGTGTCCAGGGGTATGGCCGGGTGTGAAGTAGATGAGAATTTTCCCGTCGCCGAACAGATCCAATTTGTCATGTTTCCATCCATCAAGGACAATCCAATCCACGGGCTTGTCGAAATCTTTGCGAATGTAGGCCGCTTTCATGAAAAAATCGGGCGTATACGCATAATGGAGTTCTTCACGCTGTACGATGTACTTCGCATTTGGAAAATGTCCCACTCCTCCCGCGTGGTCCAGATGGAGGTGAGACAAGATGACGTATTTGATATCCTCCGGTTTGTAGCCGACCTGCTTAATCGCATTGCCAACCCACTGATCCTCTGACATGAAGACATTATAGGCCTCCCAGATACCTGGCCAATGTTCCTCCTTGTTGTGGACGACCTCCATGGCATTTCCTGTGTCGTACAGGATAGGCCCTTTCGGATGCTCGATGAGCATAAAGGGAACAGGTACATTAAAGGGTTCACCAAATCCCATTCCGAGTGTAAAGTACTGTTTTTGGCTCTTCAAAATACCGGCTTCAAAAAAATACAGTTTCATGATTGAGCCTCCTGCCTCCGGTTCGGTTTAATGGTTAAGAGAATCTTTGGCGCTCCCGGCCTCTCAGAAAAGAACCGCCATTTCCTCTGACCTGAGGGCAAGTCTATCACCAACTCGCCGGCAGTCTGTCCTCAGCAAACGCCCTTCCCGTGTAAGAGCTCGATGTCTTTATTCGAATATCCAAGACCCGCCAGGATTTCATCCGTGTGTTGACCAAACCTCGGAGGTCCGGTCCTCAAGGAACCCGGCGTCTCGGACAACTTGATGGGAATGCCGACTTGCCTGATCGTTTTTTCCCCGTCAGGACTCTGATATGTAAGTGACTGAATCATTTTCCGGTGAAGCACCTGTGGATCGCGAAAGGCGTCCTTGAGCTCATTGACCGCAGTCACACAGGTATCGAATTGCTTGAAGTACTCGATCCATTCGTCACACGGCTTCTGATCGAAGATGGTCTGCAGTTCTGCTGCGATTTCAGTCTGGCGCTTGAGATCTGCGTACTGTTCGTCAACCAGGGACTCTTTTCCGATTGCACGGCAGTATTCGGCCCAGAATTTCTCCTCGAGAGCCGCCAGGACGAGATATTTCCCGTCACCGGCCCGGTAGACATTAAAGCAGGCATAGCCGCCGTTCAGGTTCATCTGCCCTCGCCGGGGCTCTATCGCATTACCGAAAAAATTTCCCGCATGCTGGCCCAGAAGGCTCACCGCACCGTCGAGCATCGAGATGTCCACGAACTGCCCTTCTCCGGTCTTGGCGCGAGCCAGTAGAGCAAGAAGAATCCCGGCGAAGGAATTCTGCCCTCCTCCGCAGATATCTGCCATTTGTACACCCGACAACACGGGAGGTCCTCCGGGCAGGCCTTGCATCCCGAGCACTCCA
>JBEKXG010000277.1:0-6643 GCA_049512295.1 Syntrophobacteraceae bacterium | reverse complement strand
TATTCCATTGGCGCAAAAGCTTACAGGGTCTCTTCGGTACGGCCTTTGCTGCCGGGAATGAGCCACGACACGAACTACGTCCTTGACCTTCTGTGCAGGGCACAAAGGGCGGGATTGAGCATCGAGGTCCTTCCGATTGCCTGTTCAGACTGGCGAAAGAGCCGTTTCAGGCTGTTCAGAGAGGCTCTTACGCGCTTTTTTTACTTGTTTCATTTATGGATTGGTAAATCAAAAAGCCCGCATATCGTGGTCACGGTTCAACATTAATCTTTGTGTTTCCGATCTGATCGAGGCCGGCCCGTATCCGGGCCGATTCCGCAGAAGTGGCATACCGAGGCGGGGTAGGAAGATTTGGTCCGTATACCTGGCTAATCATGTTGGCAGTGAGCAGGGCGGGTTTGTCGGGGAATTCAAAGCTTATCACGACGATGGAATTTTCCAGGCACAAGGCAGTGGCCAGCCCCTCGCGGCGGACTCCGTCCCCGGGTAATTCCCGATCATAAGCAACGATGAAGTTGGTGTCGCGGCTCCCTACGACAGCGGTCCGGGTTTTAACTCGAAACCGCTTGTCACGGAATTCCTGAAGGTCATGCACCGCAAACCGGACTTTGCCGGACGTCAGTGAAATTGCCGCCATCAGGGGGAAAATGAATTTTCGCAGCAATCTTGCCTTTAATACTCCGGGTTCGGCGGAGGCCTCTGAGGACAGTTCGATCAACGACTGAAAGTCTTAGCCATAACGGTAGTGAACTCCGAATCCACCACGGGGATATTCCCATTCGATCGCGACCCCTGAATTGGGACACACCACCCGGCATGTTCCGCATTCCAGGCATCCGGCACAGTCAAAGCTCAGCTCCCCGTCCTTTATGGAAAAGAGGCTTGCAGGACATGCGACCGTACAGGGCTTGGGTTGACAGGTGGAGCAGATCTCCTTGTTCACCTTGATATGCGGATTTCCGTCGTCTACCACAAACTTGTCCACGCCCAGCAATTGTTCGATGGTCAGCCTTTTCAAAGGTTTCTGGCTCCTTTCCAGCTATCGCGGGCCAATTGGATCAGGCTTATACCGCTTTCCTTTATCTGGCCGAGAACCATCTTCATGAGATGGACGGGCGCGGCGCCGTCAACCGTGAAAAGACTGCTTGCAAGGTCTGCGACAAGCTTGGGATACGCCTTGAACATGCGTTCATTTTCCAGAAATTCCGGCGCCTTCCGGTACGCCTCAAGATCTCTCAGAACAAAGCTCTGCCCCAACAGCTCCTGATATCGCCCGAGTCCCTGCCGCGAGAAGTCGCTGCGGGCTTTGGCCTCCATAATCGCTTTGGCGGCAGCCTCACCCGATGCGATGGCAAAATCCATTCCGCGCACCGTATAGCCCAGGTTGAGGACGAATCCGGCGGCATCCCCCACCACAACCATCCCATCCCCGTACAGTTGCGGCATCATGGCCAAACCGGCCTCGGGCACAAGGTGAGCGGAGTATTCAGCCACTTCGCCGCCTTCTATCAAAGGCGCGATGTGGGGATTGCTCCTGAAATCCTCCATCACGTCGCACAGCTTTACCCGGGAGCGTTGGAGTTCACCCGTATTTATGACCAGCCCCAAGGATACACTGGTCTTATTAGTATAGAGAAAGCCGCCTCCCTGCATACCATTGGAGCAGTCGCCAACGAACAGCCGGGCCGCACCGTTATTGCCGGCAAGTTGAAACCGCTCGTTGATGGTTTCAGCCGGCAGTTCGATGATCTGCTTAACCCCGGTAGCCACCTGGTGCGGGGAAAACATCTTTGCCAGGCCAGCCTTTTGCGCCATAATCGAATTGACGCCGTCAGCCGCGACCACGACGTCGGCCAGCATTTCGTCCTCACCGGCCCGGATGCCGATGACCTTTCCGCCGTCGATCAACAAATCGTCCACACGTATGCCGCAGGCGAGCATAGCGCCCGCTTCCTCAGCCTTGGATGCCAGCCAGGAATCGAATTCGGCCCTCAATAGGGTAAACGAATGATACGGGTCGGCTGCCCAGTTCATATTCCGGCAATCGATCGAAACGCTCCGATCTCCATCCAGAAAGGTGAGGGTCTCCTGCGCAATCGGCCGCTCAACCGGCGCTTCTTCCCAAAACTTCGGCATGATGCGGTTGAGTGCGTGACTGTACATGCGGCCACCATACATATTCTTGCTGCCGGGCGCCGTCCCTCTTTCCACCAGGACCACTTCATGGCCCTCTTTGGCCAAAAGCCATGCGGCTATGCTTCCAGCGGGCCCCGCGCCCACTATGATCGCCGTGAATTTGTCCTCTGCCATATCCAGCACCACACAATGTTATCTTCCAGGACCCGTTAACGAGTCACATGGCGTATTATCTGTTCAGGGCCTTCTTCAGCTCTTCGATGAGCATCGGGACCACCTGGTAGAGATCACCCACGATCCCGTAGTCGGCGGCTTCAAAAATGGGGGCGTTTTCATCCCGGTTAATGGCGAAAATAACTTTACTGTCGCGAATACCGGTCACATGTTGAATCTGTCCCGAAACCCCAACACCAACATAGAGGTCGGGCTTGATCTTTTTTCCCGAGATGCCCAGGTACACATCCTCGGGGAGCCAGCGCAGTTCTTCGGCAATAGGCCTGGAGCAGCCAACCTCGCCCTCCAATACGTACGCCAGGTCACGAGCCAGCTTGACATCTTCTTTCTTCTCGAAACCTCGGCCAACGCAGACGACGATCTTTGCTTCCGTTATATCCACGGCTTCCCGCGCCCTGGGAGTCCGGCTGACGACCGTGACCGCCGAAGACGGCGGGGCCGCAACCTGGCGTATCTTTCCTTCCTTCCCGTCCACCAGGGGCGCCGGGTCAAAAGTCCGAAGAGTAACGGTGGCCATCTGAGGCCGGGTGGTGCAAACGACTTTCTGTACAGCCAGCCCTCCGAACAACAGACGTTCCATCTGCAGGAGTTTCTTCTCCCTGTCCAGATCGAAACCGATACAATTGCTGCACAATCCGGTGTTCAACAGCGCCGCAACGCGAGCACCGATTTCCTTCCCCCGCTGACTCGCACCGACCAGGAAGACGTCAGGGTCTTCCTCACGAGCCGCCTGCGCAAAAACAGGCACATAGGATTCGAGAGGCTGATCCTGTGCCAGCGGGTGGAGCAGGAGTACTTCGTCGGCGCCGTGGCTGATAAATTCCCGGGCGAGCTCCTCGCTCTGTGCAAACGATACAAGCTTTACGCCCAGATCTTTTGCCAGACTCATACCCGCATTCAGGAGTTCCAGAGTCTGTTCACGCGTTTCTGCGAAAACCCATATCCCAGCCATTTATAAATTCTCCTCAGACAATTACGCCATCTTTTAAAAGAGATCCAATCAGCACGCCGATGTCCTCCGCCTTGGGGGCAAACATAAGGTGACGCCGCTCCATCGTCGCAGCCAGGATACCGGTTGTCTGCAAACATGCCGTGGAGATCTGACCAAGTTTATCCAGGGTGATATTTTCCACGGGCTTTTTTGCCGCTCCGAGCACCTGCTTCAGAGACGGTATCCTCGGGGTGTTGATATCGGGTAAAACCGTTATCAGCGCCGGTAAAGGAACGGACACGGCTTCGATCCCGTCATCAAGTTTGCGCTCCGCCACGATGCGGTTTTCATTCTCAACATAGGTTGCCTTGTTGACAAATGTAGCGCATGGAATGCCGAGTTTTTCCGCCAGGACCGGTCCGACCTGCTGCGTGTAGAGATCACTCGAACCCTCGCCACAGATGATGAGATCGAACTCAATTTTCCCACGAATCGCCGCCGACAATATAGAGCCCGTCTGAGAAGGCTCAAGATCGGCAAACGCCTGATCGTTTATGAAATATGCCATGTCCGGACCCCGAGACAGAACATCTTTCAAACAACTCTTGGCCGTCGGGGGAGCTACGGTCACGGCGGCCACGCTGCCGCCATGCTGTTGCTGAAGATACATAGCTTCTTCAACGGCATTGCGATCGTAGGCACTTATCTTGTAACTGGCCCGGTCAGTTATCAACCTGCGAGAGCCAGCATCGACCTTTATATCAGCTTCGTCCAACACCCACTTGAAACAGGCTAAAATCTTGAGCATTTACTTTCCTTTCCAGGAACGTTGCGAGCCGGTTTCCGATACCCGTTACGAAAGTTGGTGATGGGTTTCGCTTCGCTACACCCATCCTACGGTTTTTGCAATGTTTTAGAGTGCCCGGAGGAGCAGGAGTGCCCCCCCGGGACAAAAAATCTCTTTTTTGACGTCAAAAAATCCGAATCGAAAACTAACTCGTGTCCATCCGGAAACCCTGGATAAGACACTAGGAGTTTCCGATTCGGAAAGAAGGTATTTTTCGTCCTGGCAAGGAAATCGAGGGGTTGCGCGGAGGCGTACATGGGTACGCCGCACAAGCAAGCCCGAAGATTGACACCGCCAGAGCCTGCCCCGGACTCGATCCGGGGGCGGAAAAGAACCCTTTCCGGACGGAAACTAACTCAGCACGTTCTCGGCGACCAGCATCTTTGTGAATTCCGATGTGCCTCCATGAACCTGGGTTATTTTCGAATCACGATAAAGGCGTTCGACTTTCTGGCCTCTTACGGTGCCGATACCGCCGTGAATCTGCACCGCCGTATCAGACTGGCGCACCGCCGTATCCGAAGCCATGAGCTTAGCCATTGCTGCTTCCTTGCTGAAAGGCAAATTTTGATCGTAACACCAGGCGGCGTAATAGGTCAAATACCTGGAAACCTCTATTTCGATGCCCATATTGGCAAGCATCCACTGGATTGCCTGGAAGTTGCAGATCGGCTGGCCGAACTGGACCCTTTCCTTGGAATATCGGATGGACTCATCCATGGCAGCCTGAGCGATACCCAAAGCCAGGGCGGCAATTCCTATCCTGCTTCCGTCAAGGGCCAACCCGGCGATCTCGGAGCCCTGCCCTTCGCGGCCCAGCAGGTTCTCCTTGGGGATGCGACAGTCTTTCAGCAACACCTCAGAGGTCGGTGCACCTCGCGCACCCATTTTATTGACGTGTTCACCTATTTCAATTCCGGGGTTGACCGAAGGTACTATATAAGCGCTTATTCCCTCGGTTCCGGTTTTGGCGAACACGATGAAGATTCCCGCATTCTGAGCATTCCAAACGAAGGCCTTTGTGCCGTTCAGCACGTATTCATTGCCGTCCGGGACGGCAGTCGCAGCGGCATCCGTGCCTGCGTCGCTCAGGGCGAAGGCGCCCAGCATATCTCCCTTGCAAAGGGGTACAAGGAATTGTTTCTTTTGGGCTTCGGTGCCGTACTTATACAGGGGAAGGCACGCGAGGGACGTATTGGCCTCGACAATAAAGCCCGTGGCGGCGCAGGCGCGCGAAAGCTCCTCGAGGGTCATAATGTAGGTCAGGTAGTCGGACCCCGCCCCACCGTATTCCTCGGGATATGGGATTCCCAGCATGTCCTGCCCGGCCAGCCTCTTTATATTCTCGTTCGGAAAACGTGCTTCCTGATCGATTTCAACTGCTATAGGTTCAACGTACTTTTCACAAAACTCTTTCATATTGGCTTTGACGAGTTGCTGTTCTTCCGTCAATTCGAAGTCCATGATGACGTCCCCCACTGCGATTGTTTTATAACGGACCCTTGGGATTCTGAATGTTATCGCAATTACTCCCGGCTACCGTAAAAGCTCCCGCGCAACGATCAGGCGCTGTATCTCGCTGGTTCCCTCATAAATCGAGGTAACACGCGCATCCCGGTAAAAGCGTTCCGTGGGACAGCCCTGGGTGTAGCCATAGTCGCCAACGATCTGCAAGGCGTCATGGCAGGCCCTGTTCGCTGCTTCAGTAGCAAAGACCTTAGCCATCGAGGCTTCCTTGGCGTAGAACTTTTTCTGGTCCTTGAGCGATGCCGCGCGCAGCAGCAGCAATCTCGCACCCGCGAGCTGCGTGGAGTTTTCAGCTATCATCAGGCGGATGCCTCCACGGTCGGCCAACCCATGTTTTTTGGCATACTTTGCAGCAAAGTCCATGGCCGCAAGCCCGACGCCCAAGGCCATCGAACCTATTCCGATCCTCCCGCCCGCCAATTCAGATGCCGCAATGCGGAAACCATCATTCTGGACGCCCAGAAGGTTTTCCTTTGGGACAAGGCAGTTGTCAAAGATCAACTCATTGGTGGGAGAGGCCAGTTGTCCGAGCTTTTTTTCGGCTTGGCCAACCCGGAGGCCGGGGAAGGACGGTTCCACCAGAAAAGCGCTGATGCCTTTGCCCTTCCTCGCATCCTTGTCGGTTACAGCCCAAACCACAAAAACACCCGAAAATTCGGCACTGCTAATGAAAATCTTTTGTCCGTTCAGCACCCAGTGGTCGCCGTCGAGAACAGCGCTCATGCGCATTGCCGCCGGGTCCGAACCGGCAACGGTCTCGGTCAGCGCAAACCCACCCGCAGCAAACTCGCCACTGCAAAGGGGCGGAATATATTTCTCTCTCAGTTGTTGAGTCCCAACACCCTGGATCACTTCAGCCACCATGTTGGTGACCGATGAGGTCACTCCCGTTGAAGCGCAGGCTCGACCGATTTCAGTCATGACCAGGGAGAAGGACACTGTCTCCGCCCCGGTGCCGCCGTATTTGG
>JBEKXG010000276.1:0-6643 GCA_049512295.1 Syntrophobacteraceae bacterium | reverse complement strand
TTTTTCGTCGGACCCAGGTCCAGAAACGCGGTAAACGATGGCCTGGCCGATTATATTCCTATTTATTTCTCATCCATACCCGGCCTTTTTCGAGAAGAGCCCCTGTGGAAGTTAGACATCGCACTGGTTCAGGTTACACCTCCAGACGAGCATGGCTACTGTTCGATGGGAATTTCCGTCGGAACGGACAAAAGCGCTGTCGAATCCGCCAATATGGTTATTGCCCAGATAAACCCTCAAATGCCGCGGACGCTCGGGGACAGCTTTCTTCATATATCTCAGATTCACTTCTCTGTGGAATATGATGAGCCGCTGCTCGAGATCATTTACCGGGAGCGGAGCGCTGTGGCCGAACGGATAGCCAAATACGTTTCCATACTGATCGAGGACGGCTCCACACTTCAGGCCGGGATCGGAAGGATCCCCAATTCAGTCCTCAGATACCTTGAAAACAAGAAGGACCTTGGAATCCATACGGAGATCCTGACCGACTCCCACTTACACCTCATTCGCACGGGCGCAGTAACAGGGCTCAGGAAAACCGTAAACCAGGGCAAAATCGTGGCCAGCTTCTGCACGGGAAGCAGGGAACTCTACGATTTCGTGAACAATAATCCCGAGGTGGAGATCTACCCGACAGAGTATGTGAACAACCGCAAACTGATAAGCCGGCATGATCGGATGGTGGCCATCAATTCAGCCCTGGAAATAGATCTTAGCGGCCAGATATGCGCCGATTCCATAGGCCACAAGGTTTACAGCGGAATCGGGGGTTATGCGGATTTTATGCACGGCGCATCGAGCGCCAACAGGGGCAAGACCATCATCGTACTGCCATCCACGAGTTCCGATGGACGCAAGTCGCGAATTGTAAGCCATCTGACAAACGGCGCCGGCGTGGTCAGTCCTCGCAGCACGGTCCGGTATATCATTACAGAGTTCGGAGTCGCATACCTGCACGGCAAGACCATCCGCGAACGTGCGCTCGCCCTTATCAATATAGCCCATCCGCGTTTCCGCGAGCGGTTGCTTGCCGAGGCAAAAAGCCTCAAATACGTATACGCAGACCAGATCCTTCCTCCCATTTACGAACCCCTCTACCCCGGCCAGTGGGAGACTCACCAGGTTTTTCCGCCAAACGAGACTCTTTTTTTCCGTCCTATCAAACCCACCGACGAGCGAGCGCTCCAGGAGTTTTTCTATTCACTCCCCGATCAGGACGTCTATTACCGCTTTCTTTCCTCAATGAGGGTGTTCCCGCACAGAAACACCCAGGCCATGTGCAATATCGATTATGAGCACGAAATGGCCATTGCAGCGGTTACCGGGGAAATCGGGTCCGAAAAGATCATCGCGATCGGCAGGTACATCCTCGACCAGAAGACGAATATGGCCGAAGTGGATTTTGCGGTCTTATCAGACTGGCAGCACATGGGAATCGCGACTTTCCTTATCAATTATCTGTGCGAAATTGCAAAAACCAAGGGCCTTACAGGGTTCTCGGCCTACGTCCTCGCCGCGAACAGAGCTATGATCAAAGTGTTCAGCAGCGTCGGTTACGCCGTACATTCGATAATGGATGAGGGCGTATATGAGGTATCGTTCCGTTTCGATCAACCGGCTTTGACCTGCATTACGGAAGAATCCGTATGACAACCGGACCCAGCGCCCCGATAGATCCCTGCAGGCTGGCTTTCGACATTGACGGGGTGGTAGCCGACACGATGGAGGTATTCGTCAGGCTTGCCCACGAAAGGTACGCGCTCACCCATATATGCAAGGAGGACCTCCTCTGCTACAACCTCTATGATTGCCTCGACCTGAAAAAGGAGATTATCGACGACCTCATCTGCCTGACGCTCGATGACGAACACACCATGCAGATCCCTCCTGTTCCCGGTGCGCCGGAAGTACTCACCGAACTTGCCAGGGCTGCCCCGCTTCATTTCGTCACGGCCCGCATCTGGCCGGAATCGATTACGCAATGGCTTTTTGCCATTTTGCCCGGTGTGCCTCGGGAAAGAATAAAAGTTATAGCCTCCGGCGCCCCGGAAGTTAAGCTGCACATCCTCAATGGACTTGAAGTTCGCTATTTTGTCGAAGACAGGGTGGAGACCTGCCGGCAGCTAAAGGAGGCCGGAATCCAGCCTTTTCTTTTCGAGCAGCCATGGAACCGCGATGAGCCGGCAGACGGTTTCATTCGGATCGAGAACTGGACGCAACTGAGAGAATGGGTATTGCCCTCTGATATAAACTTGGGGTAAAGTGTTTTTCAATTGGAGGGGATTCTCTTCGCAAAGCCATCTTGAATCAAATGTCCTGACTACACATCTTGTTGATTTTACTGCCTTATCGGCATTTCAAGGTCAGTGGGCAAATGTTATGTCCTTAGCCGAAGCGCCGCCAGTACAGGTAAAAGCAGACCGCAACGGTTTCACGCTGGTTCCGGACCCGGCCGCCTCCTTCGAGGCCATCGTGGCCTTCATGAATGAGCGGTTGGAGCAGTCGCAGGATTTCTTCCACAAAACGGACATGGTACTGGATCTGAGGAGCAGACCGATGGGCACCGATGAAATTTTGGCGCTCTACGAGAAGCTCTACGAGAAATCGCAGGTCAAGGTGGTAGAGGTCCGGCTTAGCGACAATCTCTCATTTTCAGTCGAGGGGGATGTACGAAAGTCGCGGCTCGCGTCCCGGCCGGCCGGCCGGGAGCGGGAAGACCGTGCTCCGGTTATTGTCCGCAATACCTGCCGGTCCGGTGTGCGGATCGTCTCTCCATCGGACTGCGTCGTCCTGGGAGATGTGAACCCGGGCGCAGAAATCATTGCCGATGGCGACGTTGTGGTTTTCGGCGCGCTGCGGGGCCTGGCGCATGCGGGCGCCGCAGGCGAGCGAACCGCGCGGATTTGGGCGTTGAGCATTCAGCCCAATCAGATCAGGATCGCCGATCTGGTAGCTGTGCCTCCACGGGGGGTAAAGCCTGCGCCGAACAGATTCGAGGTCGCAGAGATACAAAACGACATTATCCAGGTTATCACTTTATGAAGATGCAATGCTTGAGGCCGGGGGAGAGGGTACTGCACGGAAACCAGTTTTAGACAAAATACAGGTGATTTATGGCGGGCAAAACAATCGTGGTTACTTCTGGCAAGGGGGGGGTCGGCAAGACTACTACCGTAGCCAACCTGGGGACAACACTGGCCAAGAAGAAGCACAGTGTCGTGATGATCGATACGGACATAGGCTTGCGCAATCTCGATGTCGTTATGGGGCTGGAAAACCGGATCGTCTACAACCTGGTTGACGTAATCGAAGGCAAATGCCGCAAAGAACAGGCAATGATCCGGGACAGGAAGATTCCGAACCTTTTCATGATTCCGGCGGCTCAAACTCGGGAAAAGAATTCGATAACCCCGCAACAGATGAAAGAACTGTGTTCGAACCTCGCCGCCGAATTCGACTATGTGCTCATCGACTGCCCCGCGGGAATAGAACAGGGATTCAAAAACGCAATCGCAGGGGCCGAGGCCGCGCTGGTCGTAACTACGCCCGAAGTCTCCGCAATCCGGGACGCCGACAGGGTGATCGGTCTGCTCGAAGCTGCCATGCTCAAACACATCAGCCTCATTATCAACAGGCTTAACGCCAAAATGGTCAAGAAGGGCGATATGATGTCGACCGAGGACATCATATCCCTGCTTTCCGTTCCGCTTCTGGGGGTTGTCCCGGAAAGCGACGAAGTGGTGGTTTCGACCAACCGCGGGGTCCCGCTCGTACACGACAGGACCAGCAAGGCCGGGGCGGCTTTCAGACGGATAGCCGCTCGTCTCAACGGTGAAAGCCTTCCACTGGATGGGGATGGGTCCAACGGGTTTTTCGGCCGCATGAAACGGCTTATCTGGAACTGAAAAGGAGAGAGGCCAATGCTGGGTATATTGCGGCGCTTTTTGGGAGACAGATCGAGCGGGCAGGTCGCCCGTAAAAGGATGCAGTTCGTCCTGATGCACGACAGGGTGGATATCACGCCCGACATAATGGAAGCGGTCAAAAATGATATAATCCAAGTACTTTCGAGGTACATGGAAATAGACAACAGGTCCATCAAGGTCGATTTGGAGCAGGGTAAGGACTTCATGGCTCTGATCTCTAATGTGCAGGTAAAGCGCGTTTACAGGCACGCCTTGTCGAACTGACAAGAAGTAAAGCTGATAACGATCGAGGGAGTTGACTTCGGTTGGGATGCTGTTCCGGCCGAAAACGAGCGCGCCGCTCTTTTCCCGCCGGTTGGAGGGGGCCGGGCGACCCGGAGGTGGTTTAGCAAAATAGCGCCTCAACGCACGGCATGCCGAAAGGATTTTCCACTGCCGTCTATTGCTCCTCCAATGCTTCCTTAAGCTTTTGGAGGCCGGTCTCAAGCTCAGGGAAAAGTTCCACCGATATGGTCAGCCCTTTCTTCGAGGGGTGAAACTCTCCGTCATCGCCTTTGTAATAGATGCGAATGTCCACGTACTGCTTTCCTTTGAAATACGTTACCGACGATCTGACTTCCTCCAGGGGATTCTTGGGGAAAGAGTGTACGATCTGAGGTTCTTTTGCCATTTTCACCAATCCTCGATTCACGTGAATGCTCTCGCGGGGACTCGAGATCGGGGGGGCGGAAAACCTTCCGATCTCCAACAACCTGTTTCTGCTCTCCACGCAAGAAGCTCTCCGATTTCCGTATCACCACTTCCTGCGTCCGAGCTCCGACATCCGCCAAGTGCGTCTTCTTTTCATGAATTAAGTTAAACATCAACAAAAAATGCAACAGGTCCGCCGCAATTTTGAATTTGGAAAAGGAAAAACGGCGTTATCCGCATCCCCCCTTGACAGCGGCCTTGCGCTGCAGTTTTACCTTTTTGACATAAGCCTGCGCGGCAGGTTCGGTCGATCCGTGCGACCCGGCAAAAGTCACGGCCTCCCCTCCCTGCGGGCACGTCACCCAGGGCCGGGTGCGGACTGAATCGGGATGAGCCGCACGACTCCTGGCACCCACTGCATAGCGGAAGTAATTCTGCAATTCAACCGCAGGTCCGGAGGAGGGCTTGCCTGCCGAATCGGTCAGCAAACAGGGCTCGGGAGGAAAAAGCTCCAGCCATTTTTTGATCCCTCCTTCAATTATATAGAGATTCGCAACCCCGCCTGCCTTCAAAGCCTGCCAGGCCGTGGTCGACGTCTGCTCCCCATTAGAAACCAAAAAGAAGATCATGTTGTCCGGAGTCGTCAACAGCCGGTTCATCACAGCCGGCCTGGAAAGCTCCGATCGATCCAACCGCTCTGCTTCACCGATGTGGAACAGGTTGAAATCCGCCTCGGACCGCACATCCAGGATTCTCACGTAGAGAGTGGTATCTTTCTTTAAATCCACCACCTCGCGGGGATGAACATATACTTCTCTATCTTCCAGACTCTTAGCCCATTCTCCCTTCAGGCGCTCCCACTTGGTCTCCAGGGAGGGCTGACCCAGCATGACCAGCAGTCCGCATACAGCCAAAAGCGAGGCCGCCGCCGACATCTTTATGCGGCTTCGCGGACGCCAGGAGATCGGCTTTTTATGCTCGCCAAAATGGGCTTCGGCAATTTCGGCCAGATAAAACATAGCCAGGGCCATGAGGGTCAACAGCAAAACCACGACCCCTGCAGATGTCCCCAACCAATCGAAGACCGTCAGGCGCCCGTAGAAGGAAGAGTTAAAGAAATCTTCAAAATGTCCTACACTCTCCCCAAAGGCCCAGACGCCAAACAATCCGCCCAGTACAAAGAAGATGCCGTCCAACTTGAGGGTCGAAGCGGCCACCAGGGAAGTGCCAGGGCAAAAACCCCCTATGATGAAACCCACGCCCATGATCAGGCCGCCCGCAATTTCAGGGTAAAGATAAGTCGGATTCACCCAGAGCCGGTCATAATTGAGCAGGCCCAGGCTGCTGGACAGAAAAATGAGCACAGCCGCCACCACAATGGCGGTGAACATCACCTTGAGCACAGTCATTTCTTTGAGATAAAACTGCGCTGCGAGTTTCCGGGAATCCCCGAATCCCGACATTTCCAGGATGGCGCCGAAGGCCATGCCTGTGAGGAGAAAGACCAGAAAATAAACGAGGGTGCCCGGATGCAGCAGATTTCCAAAAGGAGCCATTGAAGCCCTCCATACCTTGTTTTACCAGCGGTTAATTCCAAACTCGCCGCAGAAACCAGGCCAACGCGTAAGCGCCGCCAAAGACCGCAAACATGAAGGCAAAACTTCCGGCTGAAAGGACCGCTCCGCCTGTCAACGCCTGTCCGGACGTGCAGCCCCTGGCAAGGCGGGCGCCGTAGGCCATGATGAGCCCGCCGGTAAAAGCCAGCAGCAAGCGGGTGCCGGAGCTGATATGCGGACCTTTGCGAATTTCGAGCTTCATTCGGCCATTCAGCCAGCCGGACAAGGCGCCGCCAAGCAGCGTGCCCATTAGCATGAAAACCGCCCAATTGTTCAGGGGATTGCGGCTGCCGCCGCCCAGTTCGGCCATGTAGCCGACACGGTCCACATGGGCAGGAGCAAACAAGTCCAAAACCGCTACCTGCACCCGGTTTATACCCCCGGAGGCCCCGAGTCCGCCTCCCGTTA
>JBEKXG010000275.1:0-6670 GCA_049512295.1 Syntrophobacteraceae bacterium | reverse complement strand
CCCTCGATCCGGGGGCGGAAAGGAACCCTTTCCGTACGGAAACCGGGCTTGCGAAGCGCCGGCGTCATCCGGGCGCCTGCGGGAGCGGGCTGATTTTAAATGCGCGGTACACATTTTCGGAGGTCGTACCGGCCACCTCCTCCAGCGAGATTTTGCGAAGATAGGCCACCGCGTTGGCAGTGTAACGGAGAAAAGCGGGCTCGTTTTGCCGGCCTTTGCGGGGGGCCGGCGTGAGGTGGGGTGCATCGGTTTCCAACAGCAACTGTTCGAGCGGTGCATTTTGCGCCACCTTCTTTAGATGGGCAGCGTCAGAGTAGGTTACCGTTCCGGGAATCGAAAGATAAAAGCCCCAGTTCAGATATCTTTGAGCCAGGGGCCAGTCGCCGGAAAAACAATGGATAATGCCACCCGCCAGTCTGGAGCGGAAATCTGAAAGAATGTCCAGGACATCGCGGTGGGCGCTACGGTCATGGATGATCACGGGAAGTTTGACAGCCGCGGCGATATCGAGCATCGCCCGAAAAAGATACAACTGCTCGGGTTTCGGTGATCTGAGATGATGGTAATCCAGGCCTATTTCACCCAACCCGACAACCGACGGGGTCCTGGCCAGATTTTCCGCCTCCGAAAGGCGTTCCGGAGTGACACCCTTTGCCCAATGGGGATGGTATCCCGCTGCTGCGTAAACCGAAGGAAATTCGTTTGCGATTTGAATCGAGTTCCTGGTACTGGAGGGGGTGACCCCTATGGTCACGACTTTTTCGACACCGGCCTGCTGTGCCCGCCGGATGACGTCCGGCAGCCTGTGCGCGAAATAAGGCGCATCCAGGTGGGCATGGGAGTCGATGAGCATTGGATGGGTAATTGTGATGCTTTCTGTTGTCATGGGAGATACCTGAACCGGGCTGAGCATATCCTGATACGCCGGAGTGATACACACCGGTACCGTTCTGCTTCAAAAACAGATCGAGATCGACCCTGATGATACCATCAGTTCGCTCTATTTCAATCAGGCAGAGCGATTCCGGCATAAAAACCGGGGATCGGTTCAAAGCCGATCCTGACGGAAAGGGTCAATTTTAACATCGAGGAAAGCGAAAAATGACTGGCGCAGAACCATCTGTTTTATTTGAAAAACGGGATGCGGTGCTACAGGTGTCTTTGAACCGGACAGCGGTTCTTAACGCCGTAAACATCCGCGTGTTGAAAGATATGGAAATCGGACTGCGGGCAAACGCCGGCAATCCGGACATAAAGGTCTTGATGCTTTCCGGACGGGGAAGGTGCTTTGCCTCGGGAGCCGATATCGAGGAACTTGCCGACCTCGATGAAACCGGCATTCGACAATTCCATCAGCTCAGGGAAAGAACTTTTGCACTTCTGGAAAACTTCCCTTCTCCGACCGTAGCGGTCATCCAGGGGTATGCACTGGGCACTGGGCTTGAGCTGGCCTTGTGCTGTGATTTCAGGATCGCAGCCGCTGACGCCATGCTTGGCGTTCCCTCAGCAAAACTCGGGATTGCCGAAAGTTACGAGTATATTTCCCGGCTGGTTCAGGCGGTGGGGCCGTTTCGGGCCAAGAAACTGCTGCTGACCGGTGAGAGGATAGATGCCGCTGCAGCTTTTCATATCGGTCTGATAGAGGAAGTCGTGCCAGTGGATGATCTTCTTAATAGAGCCGAAACCCTGGCGGCCGATATTGCACTCAATTCGACGCAATCCATGGTCGAATCCAAAAAGGTCGTTGCCGCCTTGGTGAAGGACCCAAACATGCTTTCAGTGCAGGATAAAGCCGCTACCATGGTCCAATCGATGCATTCGGCGGACTTCAGGGAAGGGGTGGCGGCTTTCATGGAAAAGCGCCGGGCAAGGTTCAGATAAGCTGGTCTCGCAAATAACGAATTGGCTTGGTCAGGGGGCAAAACTGAAAAAGGGGGCCGATATTGAAAATTTTTTGGAAACTGAACGCTGACTTCCGCGTGAATTGCTCCTTGACAAGCTAAAACTGTCTATGGAGAATGTGCAGGAGGTCTCGGGACGGACTGTTATCCCCATCTTCTCTTCGTTTGGTTTGACTTCGGGTTCTTTGCGTTCATCTTTCCTCCCGTTTTATGGTCGTCCAAGTTCAAGAAGAGACCCTGCATTGTTCGTGAACCGTTGTCGTTGGCTTATGCGATTGTTTGTCGCGGGTCGGCCGTTGATAAATCGAATAAACGTCACATACAGGAGGTTATCCAATGAACTGGCAAGATTTTGAGGTACATCACATCGGGATCGTGGTTGAAGACATTGAGAAAGCAAAAAAGCCTTACGAGGAGATTTTCGGATTGGAGATTGAGGCGGTTTTAGATGTGGAGGCGTTCGGGGCAAAGGTAGCCTTCCTGCGGCTCAAAAACACCTACATCGAACTAGTGCAGCCGACCAATTCCGAAGATGGACTTGGCAAATTTTTGCAGCGTGGAGGGGGCATGCATCATATCTGTTATGAGGTAGAAAACATTGATGAGGTCTTTGAGAAACTAAAAAGTAAAAATATTCGTTCTGTTACAGGTGAACCCCAGTATACGCCGTGTTTCGAGAAAGCTCTTTTTCTACATCCTAAAGATACCGGCAATGTCCTTATTGAGCTGGTTGAAAAAGCTACATGTAAGCTGCCTGGTTGCAAGTACTAAAATTTGGACAGGTCGTCGGCTTTGATTTTCGTTGCGGTGTATTGCGTATCACCGGGATGAGGAGGAAAACTTATAATCCGATACAAGGATTTTCGAGAAATATGGTTTTGGGTAATAAGCGAAGGCTGGCTTCGATAGGGATGCGCTGATTACAACATTCAAGGCAGAGTTCCTGATGTCACAGTCAAAACCATACTTCTCGGGGCCAACTGCAATGACTGCGTAAAGTACGTCTTGCTGTTCTTTACTCTATCGTGGTTGAGTCCTTTTCCTTTTTGTAGGAGGGTGTTCACTGATTTTATCAGTCATTCCAATGGAGTGGCAAAACGGGTGAAGTGGCGCTCTGTTGGATAATAGTGCTTGACAGGGCTGTAAAAATATGTTTTTTGCACCAAAATCTATGGAGGCGCTGAAATGATACTCAAGGAAGGCCCGGCCGGTCAGAAGATTTTCAAAGATATGGGAATGAACAAATGGCGGGAAACAAGAATGTCCGACCTGAAGAAAGGCACCCGGGTGAGAATTTACTCCCCCTCCGGCCGCCCCCTGGAATTGGGCGGGGAAGAAACTTTTCTTACAGTGTCCGATTCATTTGAAGTCGACGGGGTCTGGGCGGTTAAAGTCAAGAAAGCTTGACCTGTTTATTGCGCGAATTGCGCTGAAAACATCATACACGCCGGTCGGATGTCGTTCGAAGCCTCGAAAGGTTGCCCGATGAATGGGCCGGAAAATGAAACGCATCGAACGCGCATAGGGCGTCAGGCGGAGAGAACCTTTCCTGGCTGCCGGCGGGTGATCAATGTGGTCTGAGTGCTTGCGAAGCGCCGTGCTTTTTCCACAAGGCCTTTAGAGTTTGGATGCACAGGCAACCCATGAAGGATTCATGGTTGTGCTCGGCCCGGCATCGCGCCGAGCCGTCATACCCATCACCATTGCGCTCCGACTGCACTGAAAACTCGAACTCAAACGGACCGCCGGTTTGGTTCGGTACGCCATCCACAGAGGATATGTCGCCAGTCCCGCCTGACCGCCCGGACTGGCCATTTCACTAGTATTTCACAGAAAATATCCAGCACAGTTAATTATCACTATTTCAAAATGGTGAGTCCTAGCGATTGTATTTCAAGGCGATTTCTGGTTAAGAAATAGCGGTAGAGTTACCCGTCTAAAGCAAGCTACCCTGTTCAAGTTACTCTGTTCTAACCATCCTGTTCAAGCCATCCTGTTTGGATCCCCTGCGTGACGGGTGCCACTGGTCAAGTCACATACTGATAACAAAGATATTTTTTGGCGCCGCTCTTTTTTGTCAAAGCAGTTGGTTCGGGCAACAGGAAGGAGAACCGGGATGAATGAAAGCCGGCTTACAAAGATGTCCATAATAGGTGTAAAATTAAGGAAATCTTCAACTCCGGCAGCGCACGATTTGAAAACCCAAAAGAGGCCATCTATAGACGAGTGCCACCCGGTTTTTATTAAAGCAGCTCGATCGGGCAATAGAAAGGAGAAGCAGGATGAACGCTAGCAAGCTTATGAAAGGTGTACATATAGGCGGTGGCCTTCCCAGAGAGGTAACGATGCTGGAGCTACTGCTTCGGGACGGTTTGCAACATGTTTCCACAACGGTGCCCACCGAGGCCAAGATATGGTATGCCGACCATCTGGTCAGAGCGGGTTACAGATACATAGAAGTTACCAACTTCGGCCACCCTGCCCTGCTGGCCCAGACCCGGGATGCGGAAGAGGTGCTGGAAAAAGTTCACAAACTGAAGATTGTCCAGGATGAAAAACCTCACCTTAAATGCTATGGGATGACAAAAAAGGCCTTCGAGCGGGCCGCCGCTATGGCCCAAAAGGGTTACCCCCCCAGCAGTCTGGCCTTTACCATTTCGGCCGAAGATCTTCACGGCCGCAGAAATTCAGGGCGGACCCGCCAAGAGTACTTGCAGGAGATTCCCGAATTCATCAAGATTGCCGAGGCCAACGGTTTCGAAATCGACATGGCCATTGCCTGTACCTACGGTTCGCCTATCTCCGGGCCGGTGCCCATCGAGAACACCTTTGAACTGATGGACTGGGGGATGGACCATGGGATGCGAAATTTTACGCCCTGCGACACCACCGGCGAGTCCAATCCCAGAACTAGTTTTGAGTACATGAGTGCTCTGGTGGACCGCTACGGCAAATACGACGATCAGATCAAGTTCCGGATCGCCCATTTCCACGAGTGTCGCGGACAGTCGCTGACCAACGCCTTTGCTGGCGTCCTTGCCGGTGCGCGTATCATCGAAACCTCTCTGGGCATGGGTGGCGGACAACCGGCCTTCATGGTGGACGGCATTCCCGGTAAAGGCAGCGGCCCCATTTACACCAACTCCTGGGAAGTGGGCAACTGCCCGACGGAAGATTGTCTGGTAATGCTGGATGAAATGGGAATTCAAACCGGCATCGACATCGACCTGATGCTTTGCCTGGGCAGAGTCTTCGAATGGACCATGGGACGATCTCTGCCGGTCTGGACAACCAAGGCCGGCCGCCCCGTCAAGTATCCCGTGGAATGGTGCATTCCGGCCAACAGTTTGGAGCACATCCCGCCGTACGGTCCGCCGCAGATGTTCTGGGCCTCCCCGGAGAAATACAGTCCGGCTTCACGGGAGTTCATCTCGCGCGAATTCACAGGCCGGACCTTCAAGTGGGGCAAATGCGATGACGGTGAGGAGGAGTATTGCAGAATTGAAGTTTTCGAGGGTGAGGGCGAGGCGGAATAGCAGGTGCGGAACCAACGGGGTTTCGCGCCGATGATGCCACGACTGGTTTGCTGAATTTTTCCAAAAACCCAAGGAGAAGATATGAGAGAAGTAGTCATCGTAAGTGGGGCAAGAACTGCGGTGGGAAATTTTATGGGATCACTCAAGGACATCCCTGCAGCCCAACTGGGAGCGATCTGCATTCGGGAGAGTTTGAAACGTGTCGGCCTGAGACCCAGGGCGACTGAAAATATGATTAGCTTTGCACCGGACAAGTTGCAGGGAACAGGTCTGATCGAATTGGAGCAGAAATACCGCCAATGGGATGAGTCACATCGCCAAATCGAAGTCGATGAGGTCATAATGGGCAATGTGGTCCAGGCCGGTCAGGGGCAGAACCCGGCCCGCCAGGCCGCCATTTATGCCGGTATGCCGAAGGAGACCCCGGCTTTTACGGTCAATAAAGTCTGTGCTTCCGGAATGAAATCGATTGCCCTGGCTGCTCAGGCAATCGCAGCCGGTGATGCCGACGTCATCGTGGCCGGCGGGATGGAAAGCATGAGCCAAATTCCCTACGCCCTGCCGAAACTGCGCGATGGCGCCCGCATGTTCAATGTGGAGGCCATAGACCTGCTGGTCCATGATGGATTGTGGGAGCTTTATTACGGCTATCACATGGGGGTGACGGCCGAAAACATCACCGACAAATACGGGATCAGCCGTGAAGACCAGGACAGACTGAGTTTTGAAAGCCATCAGCGCGCCAGAGCGGCAATTGCTTCCGGGGTACTCAAGGATGAAATCGTCCCGGTCACAGTGCCAAAGCCCAAAGGCGATCCACTCGTGTTCGCAGTCGACGAACGCCCGATGGATACCAACATGGAGAAAATGGCCAAATTGAAGCCGTTTTTCAAAAAAGACGGTACCGTCACGGCGGGCAACGCATCCGGGGTCAACGATGCGGCCGCTGCGGTTCTGGTAATGTCCAAGGAAAAAGCCGATGAGCTGGGGCTAAAACCCCTGGCTTACATAAAGTCGTATGCAGCGGGCGCCATTGATCCGGCCTACATGGGCTGTGGTGTGATTCCCGCCACCCGGCTGGCTTTGAAAAAGGCGCAATGGGCCATGGACCAGGTGGACCTTGTTGAGCTCAATGAGGCCTTTGCATCTCAGGCCCTGGCCTGCATGCGGGAATTGAAGATGGATTGGGCAAAGGTCAATGTCAATGGCGGCGGGATTTCCATCGGTCATCCC